>CAYYCI010000054.1:0-12503 GCA_964470215.1 uncultured Planctomycetota bacterium | reverse complement strand
CTCCACGAACTCCAGGACGTGGCCGAAGACCTCGGCTACGTGGTGCTCGTGGCCGAGGGCACGGTCGTGGTCACATCGCTTCTCGAGAGCGGGAAGATTGATGCGGTGGTGGGCGCGAGTTGCATGGCCACCCTCGAGCGGGTCTTCCCATTCATCGAGGCGGGCGCGATCCCGGGCATCGCCGTGCCCCTGCTCTACGACGGCTGCTCGAAGACCTGGCTCGACCTCGATTGGCTCTGGGACGCCATTCACCTGACGAGCAAGGACAGGACCCGCCTGCTCGACCTCGACGCCCTCCGCGAGGAGGTTGTCTCGTGGTTCACCCTCGAGGCGCTCGAACGCCTCCTCGGTCCGGGTCGCAACGCCACCGAGCGCCTGGCCCGCTCGTGGCTATCGCTTTCGGGGAAGCGATGGCGGCCGTTCCTGGCGCTTTGCGCATACAAGGCCCTTGCACCCGACCCAGACGCGCCAACCCCTGAGAACCTCAAACGCGTGGCCGTGGCCATCGAGTGCTTCCACAAGGCCTCCCTGATCCACGACGACATCGAGGACGGCGACGAGAGCCGCTACGGTCGCCAGACCCTCCACCGCGAACATGGCGTGCCGGTGGCGCTGAACGCCGGGGATTTCCTCATCGGCGAGGGCTATCGCCTGATTGCCGAGACCATGCTCCCGCAGTCGGTCAAGTGTGACTTGCTCGGCGTGGCCTCGGGCGCACACCTGCGCCTGTCCGTCGGCCAGGGGGAGGAACTCTGGTGGCGGCGCCACCCCAGGACACTCTCAGCGGACGATGTTCTGGCGATATTCGCGGACAAGACTGCGCCCGCCTTCGAGGTGGCGTTGCGATTCGGCGCCGCAGTGGCAGGAGCGGGTGACGAACTCGACGAGCCGTTGCGCAACTACAGCCGCGCGCTCGGCACCGCTTACCAAATCCGCGACGACCTCGAGGACCACCCGGCTGACCTCGCCAGGAAGTCGGCGCCTTCCCTGCTCGTCGCCCTGGCCATCGAGCGGGCCGAAGGCGAGGAACGCGAACTCCTGGAACTCGCGGCCGCAAGCCCCCACCTCGACCAGGAACTGGCCGAGAAGGTCGGAGCGGTCCTCGACGAACTCGACGCGCGAAACGCCGCCCGCCGACTGCTCATCGCCCACAAGGAGCGAGCGGTCCACGCGCTGCGCGCCGTCAGGAACCAGAGCCTCAAGGGTCTCCTTCGGCGAGTCGTCGGCAAGATATTCAACGAACTCGAGCCCGGGAGCGACGCGTGACCGTCTGCCAGTCTCTCCTGGAGGCGGCGGCTCGCGCTCCGAGGCTGCTTGGAGCCTCCACCGCGCTGGTCGCTGAGTTCCTTCTCGGCCAACTGGCTCCCTCGGGCGGCTTCCGCGGGCGCGACCAAGCGCCAGACCTATACTACACCGCGTTTGGACTCATGGCAGCAAGAGCAATCGGTGCCGATCTCCCCGGCGAGCGAGTCCGACAATTCCTCGACTCGTTCGGCGATGGTGAACAACTCGACCTCGTCCATCTGGCCTCGCTGGCGCGCTGCCTGGCGTGTCTGGCCCCGGACGCTCTGGAAAAGGCGAGGCGAGCGGCACTGGCGCAATGCCTCGACCGGCTCGCGCTGGCGGATGGGGGCTTCTCCCACCGACGCGAGGCGCGCGCCCCATCGGTCTATGGTTCCTTTCTGGCACTCGGAGCCTACCAGGACCTCGGCGCGGAGTCTCCGGCGGCGTTGGGAGAGTCGCTCAAGGCTCTGAAACTGCCCGACGGCAGTTACGCGAACGAGCCGGGCTCGCCATCCGGCTCCACCCCGGCCACCGCCGCGGCCGTCGTGATTGGCGAGCAACTGAATCGCGCCGCCGACCCCGCGACCCTCGAGTGGCTTCTGGAGCGGGCGCACCCCGCTGGAGGCTTCCTCGCGGCACCGCGTGCTCCGATCCCCGACTTGCTCTCGACCGCCACGGCGCTCCATGCGTTGGCGGTGGCGGGCGGGGATTTCGGCGCTCTTGCGCCTTCTTGCCTGGATTTCGTCGAATCCCTCTGGAACGGGCGCGGGGCCTTCGCCGGCTCCCCCCTCGACCCTACGCCCGATTGCGAATACACCTTCTACGCCCTCCTGGCTCTCGGCCACCTGTGCGAATGCTATGGCTGAATTGGACCGCGACGCTCTCTCCCGGACGCTCGAGAACACCGTCGAGAGACTCCTCGCCAGCCGAACCGCCGACGGCCATTGGCAAGGCAAACTCTCGAGCAGCGCTCTCTCGACCGCCACGGCATCCTGTGCGCTCGCTGTGATGGCACACGAAGAGGACCGCGGCCTCGTGCGCAACGGTCTGACGTGGCTGGCCCACCACCAGAACCCCGACGGCGGTTGGGGCGACACGACCAGGAGCCGCAGCAACCTGAGCACCACCGTCCTCTGTTGGGCGGCGTTCGCGGCGGCGAAGGCCGACGCCGAGTTTCGACAGGCGGTCGAGAAAGCCGAGCACTGGCTCGTCTGCGCCGCCGGCAGCCTCGACCCACACAACCTCTCGCATGCGATAGCCGCTCGCTACGGCGCGGACAGGACATTCTCAGTCCCGATCCTCACGATGTGTGCGATCAGCGACCGATTGGGCGAGGACGCCGCGGCGTGGCGGCTTGTCGAGCAGTTGCCGTTCGAACTGGGCGTCCTTCCCCACAGATGGCTCAGGTGGCTGCGGGTGCCTGTGGTCAGTTACGCCTTGCCGGCGCTCATTGCCATCGGCCAGGTCCGCCACCACCACGCGCCAAGCCGCAACCCACTCGCCAGGCTGGTTCGCTCGGGCCTGCGAGGCGCAACGCTGCGGCGACTCGAGACCATCCAACCCCCGAGCGGCGGCTTCCTCGAGGCGGCTCCGCTGACCAGTTTCGTGGGCATGAGCCTCGCCGCGATGGGGCTCAACGACGACCCCGTCGCCAGGAAGTGCCGCGATTTCCTCCGACGGAGCGCCCGCGACGACGGCAGTTGGCCGATTGACGAGAACCTGGCCACTTGGCTGACCACCCTCTCGGTCAACGCGCTCGCGCCCGACCTGCTCGCGCGCCTCCCCGCCGAGGAACGTCGGGCCATCCTCGCGTGGCTGCTCGCCCAGCAGCACCGCGCGGTCCACCCCTACACGGGCGCTCCCCCGGGCGGATGGGCGTGGACGGACCTCCCCGGGGGCGTGCCCGACGCCGACGACACTGCGGGCACCCTGCTCGCCCTCGCGCATCTGGCGCCTGACGACCCGCGGGTTCGGGAAGCGGTGGGGCTGGGGGTCGAATGGCTTCTCGGCCTCCAGAACCGAGATGGCGGGGTTCCCACCTTTTGTCGAGGCTGGGGCAAACTGCCCTTCGACCGCAGCGCGGCGGACATCACCGGCCACGCCCTCGTGGCCCTCGCCGCCTGGCGCGAGAGATTACCCGGGCCACTGGCACGTCGCGCCGAGGCTGCGATGGCCAGGATGGTCGGTTTCCTCAGGGCCAGCCAGCGCGAAGATGGCGCGTGGGTGCCCCTTTGGTTCGGCAACGAGAAAGCGCCCGAAGAGGCCAATCCCGTCTATGGCACCGCCAGGGTGGTCAGCGCCATGGCCGGTTTGAGAGAGCGCGAAAGGCAATCCTGTGCCGAAGCCCCGGAGCGGGCTGTCTCGTTCCTCCTTGACGCGCAGGGAAGCGACGGCGGTTGGGGCGGCGACCGGGGCGTGGAGCCATCGGTCGAGGAGACCGCGCTCGCCACCGAGGCCCTGGCACACTTCACGGCAAGCGCGGGGCTGTCCCACTTGAAGGAAAAAGCCGGAGAGGCAGCAGCGCGTGGCGCCGCATGGCTCGTCGAGCAAACAGACGAGGGGCGAGAACTGTCCCCGGCCCCGATCGGCCTCTACTTCGCCCGCCTCTGGTACTATGAGGAGCTCTATCCCCTCATCTTCCTGGCGGCTGCGCTCAACCGCGCGATGCCAATCCTACGCGGGGGCAAGGACGGGTAATTGCCTGCGGCCCTTGCGCTGGGGATCCTAATGGCTAACCTTTCAACCAGGCTACTTGGTTTCGGCGCGGCGCGTCAGAACGCCAGGCGATGGCTTCTTCGCGTGCCGAGACGGCACGCCTACAAGAAGGGTTGGAAGCGATGCATCCGGAGAGGTGTGCAGGGATGACTCGGAGGCGCGCATCGTTCGCTGAGACCCTTGTGGTCGTTGGTTTGGCGGCGGCCGTCTGTGCAGGGGCAGGCGAGCCGTCGGCTAACGCGAATCTCGCTGGCCTGGCGAAGGTGACGGCCAACTCAGAGGACGTGGTCAAACGCAAGTACTACGCGCGAAACGTGGCCGACGGCTTGATACCCGTCGAGGGGCAGGGATTCGCGGACAGGGGACTCCGCCAGACTGTCTGGCGTGTGGACGGGGCCAAGGCAGGAAACAAGGCGGGATGGCTGAAATTCGAGTGGAAAGAACCCGTTCGGGTCCGCGAGATCGTTTACTTCGGCCTGACGGTCTGGAGCCTGAACGATTGCTGGAAGGACTACGAGGTCTATCTCCATGGCGCCGCAAAGCCGATCGCTAAAGGCACGTTCGAGAAGAAGAGCGGCCCGCAGCCGATCCTGCTGGACAAGCCTTACGAGACTAGGGAGTTGACGCTGAAGTTCACGAGTTCCTACGGGGGAGCGAATCCCGGTGCGAGCGAGGTCTTCATCTTCCCGCGTAAGGCCACAAAGCGGGACGTCCTCCTCGCCATGGGTGGGTGGAAACTCGCCTACGATGCCTACCTCTTCCTCCACTTGCGCTCGCTCGGCCTCTCGAAACCCACGCCGAAGGGGATAGCCGCGCTTATCTCGAAGATGAAGGCTGAGTTTGGAGAGGGTTTCAACGCGGCGAGATTCCGCAAGAAACTGGCCACCCTGACCAACGGCGACCCGGCCGACGACGAGAACCCACCGTGGGGATATCGCCTCTCGGCCCTCGAGAAACTCCAATTGGAGATCCTCCTGTTCGACCAGAGGTTGGATTTCCCGCGGGTGCCAGCGTTCCCGGGTGCCGAGGGCTTTGGCGCGCACACCGTCGGAGGCAGGGGCGGACGCGTGATCGAGGTCACCAACCTGAAGGATCGCGGCCCGGGGAGTTTTCGTGCGGCGGTCCAGGCGAAAGGACCCAGGACCGTCGTCTTCCGTGTCTCGGGGACCATCAGGCTCAAGGACCATCTGGCCATCACCAACCCCTACATCACCATCGCGGGCCAGAGCGCCCCGGGGGACGGCATCTGCATCCAGGGCCACGAACTGAGCGTGTGTGCCGACCAGGTGATCATTCGCTTCCTTCGTGTTCGCCCCGGCGACGTGCTGGGCAAGCCTATCGGGGACGCTATCTCCGGACGCTTCGTCCAGAACGTCATTCTCGACCACTGCTCGATGAGCTGGACGATGGACGAGGTTTGCACGTGGTATGCCCTCGGCAACGTCACGGTCCAGTGGTGCATTATGAGCGAGGCCCTCGACCGCTCTCTCCACCCGAAGGGCGCCCACGGCGCGGGACACGCCACCGGCGGCCTGAACCTCAGCAGCCACCACAACCTGATCGCCAGCTGCAACTTCCGCAACCCGCGTTTCGGCGGTTGCGGCAACCTCCGCGAGTCCCTCGTGGACTTCCGCAACAACGTCATATACAACTTCGTCACCTCGGCCTATGGCGGAGAGGGCGGCACATACAATTTCATCAACAACTACTACAAGCGCGGCCCCTCGTCCCGTAGTCGGCATTTCCTCACACCATACCGCCACCCGCTCATAGGCTACGGCACGTGGTACATCGCCGGTAACGTGATGGAGGGGAATCCGGCCATCACCCGGGACAATTGGCGCGGCGTGGACCGCAAGGCCCCAAGAGCCGACAAGCCTTTCCCATGCGCCCACGTCACCACCCAAACGGCGCGCGAAGCCTACGGGCTCGTCCTCGAGAAGGCCGGCGCAATCTATCCGAAGCGGGACCCGGTGGACACGAGGATCATCAACGACGTGAGGAAGGGGACGGGCAGGATCATAAACTCACAGAAGCAGGTCGGCGGCTATCCGACCTTGAAAACCTACAATGTCCCGCCCGACACTGACCACGACGGCATGCCCGACGACTGGGAGAGAAAACACGGCCTCGACCCCAGCGACCCCGCCGATGGGCCCCGCGACAAGGACCGCGATGGCTACACCAACCTCGAGGAATACCTTAACCGCACCGACCCGACGAAGTTCGTGAACTACGCCCACCCGAAGAACAACGTCCACACCTACCACTGACCACGAGGTCGGGGCTGTAGGACGGGCGGGTTGCCTCACACCGCCACCCGTGGACAGCGCTCCAGGCTCCGCCCCAGATCGCCCTTGATCCCCTGTGGCGGTTTTGCGCGCCGGGGCACGTGACGGCATGATTACCTGGCAGAGGCGTGGGTGCACGGCGGCGGCCGCAGCAAGGCCGCGCGCTTGCACCTGACCGGCTCCGGAATCATGCGGAGTAAAGTTGTGGCGGCACCGCGAAACATCGTCAGGCTCGCGTTGTTCGTGGCCTTCGTGGCTGGCGCGGGCCTGGGCGCGACGCGCGGCCCTGTGTGCCGTTGGGGCTTCGACGAGGCGTTGACGGACCAAGCGGGCAGATGCAGCGACGCGCTGAGCGCTCTCGACGCTCTCGGCCGTCCGGGGAGAGTTCGTTTTCTCGGCCCCGAGGAGTTGCCGGGCGCCGTGGGCAAGGCAGTTGCGCTGGGCGTGCGGCCCGGCGACGCCGCGCGCCTCGTGGCGCCGCTCTCGGCGGATACCAGGCTCGGTGCGAGTTACACCATCGAGGCGTGGGTCCACCCAACGCAGGTCGGGGGCTGGAACCGCCTGGTCTTGAACTGGGGCGCCGCGCCGCGATACGCCTACCACCTGGCACTCCACAACGGCCTGGCCAGCCTCTATCACGGCCAGGCTGATGGCACGTATCGTTTTGCCGAGGGAGGCCGCCTGGTCGCGGGTCGGTGGTACCACATTGCCGGCGTCGCGCGCCGCAACGACGCCGACCCAGCAAGGAGCACCCTCGAGGTCTATCTCAACGGCAAACTGGTCGCGAAAGGTTTCTACGATGGCACCATCCGCGAACTGAAGAGCGAAGGTCTGGGGATAGGCGACTCGGCGGGCGCACCGTCCCAATCGTGCCGTTTCCACGGCTACCTCGACGAGCTGGCGATCTGGGACCGCGCCCTTCCGCCCGAAGAGATCGCCGCCCACTACGCCGCCCGAAGCGACATCCTGGCGAAGCTCCCGACACCCCAGGAGAAAGAGGAAACTGCGCCGGTTGTGGCAGTGGCGCGACGGCTGGTCGGTCTGGGCGTGTCGGAAATCGTTTTCGCCGAACGCCAGCCCGGCCGCGACCCAGCCGGTCACTATTATGCCAACTTCGGCTACTCGTGCATTGACCCCAACTACTGGATCCACGGAGCCGACGGCGGGCGCCTGTGTAAACTCGACCTGCGCTCTGGCCTGGTGACCGCACTTGTGGACGACCCGGGCGGCGCGGTCCGCGACCCGCGTGTCCACTATAGCGCCAAGAGAATCCTCTTCTCCTACCGTCGGGCCGGGACCCACCACTACCACCTTTACGAAATCGGGGTTGATGGAAAAGGGTTTCGCCAACTCACCGACGGCCCCTGGGACGATGTGGAGCCAGAGTATCTGCCCGACGGCGACATTGTCTTCTGTTCCACCCGGTGCAAACGCTACATCGGCTGCTGGCTGGCGCCCAGCGCAATCTTGTATCGCTGCGGGCCGGACGGCCGCGACATCCGGCCCCTCTCCTCGGGGTGCTTCACCGAGAACACCCCGGCCGTCCTGCCCGATGGGCGCATCCTCTACACGCGCTGGGAATACGTAAACCGCGATCCGGTGAGTTTCCACCACCTCTGGACAATGAACCCCGACGGCACGGGGCAGATGGTCTATTTCGGCAACATGCTCCCCGGCGGGGTCTTCATTGACGCCGTTCCGATCCGGGGGACCGACCGCGTGGTGTTCATCCACTCGCCCGGCCACGGCAGGAACGAACACTCGGGGAATGTGGCCATCGTGGCCGCGCGTTATGGGCCTAATGCCAGGTTAAGGATGGTTCATCTCTCGCGCACCGGCGACTTCCGCGACCCGTATCCGCTCTCCGACGGCCTTTTCCTCGCTGCACGGGGGAGGTCAATCGTCCTCCTCGACCGGCAGGGCCGAAGCCAGGTTCTCTACACCGGTAGCATAATGGTCCACGAGCCACGCCCGATCATCCCACGCCCGCGCCCGAGGGTGTTGCCGCCAAGGACAGAGGCGAAAGAAGAAGCGGCGGTGCTGGTGCTCACCGACGTTTATCAGGGCCGCAATCTGGCCGGCCTCGAGCGCGGCTCGATAAAGAAACTCCTCGTCCTGGAACAATTGCCCAAGCCGGCGAACTACCACGGCGGCGGCTCGCAGCCCGTCGGCCACGGCGTCACGTCCACCCTCAAGCGCATCCTGGGAACCGTGCCGGTCGAGCCGGACGGCTCGGCCTACTTCCAGGTTCCACCCATGCGAAGCATATATTTCGCCATGCTGGACGAGAACGACCTTTCGGTGAAACAAATGCGCTCGTTCGTCACACTCCAGCCGGGCGAGAGGCTCGGCTGCGTCGGATGCCACGAGCCTCGGACGCGAACTCCCGCCGCCGGGCGCGGGCCACTCCTGGCGCTGCGCCGACCGCCAAGCCGCATCGAACCAATCCAGGGCATTCCCGACGTCATGGACTTCCCGCGCGACGTCCAGCCAATTCTCGACCGCCACTGCGTCCGCTGCCACAACTATCGGAAACGCGATGGCGGAGTCGTCCTGGTCGGCGACCGCGGACCGGTCTATTCCCACGCCTATTACGAACTGCTCCTCCACTGGCAAGTGAAGGACACCTCGGGCCCGCCGAAGCACGGCAGCGGCCGGCAGTTCGGCAATGACAAGCCCTACACGACCTACAGTTCGGCCTCGCCATTGATGAAGAAACTCGATGGCGGCCACCACGACGTCCGCCTGAGCCCACGGGAACGGGCGACGATCCGCCTCTGGATCGACTCCGGCGTCCCCTACGCTGGGACCTACGCGGCATACGGCTCCGGACAGATCGGCGGCTGCTGGGGCAACAACCGCCCCGTCCGCGTAATGGCCGACAACTGGCCCTCCACTCCTCCGGCTCGACGGGCCGTCGAGAGACGGTGCTCATCTTGCCACGGCAAGTGGCTGCCGCGAGAGGTCACCGACCGCGTCCGGCTCGACCCCTGGGGCGACATGCTGGCGTGGACGCGGCCGCTGAGCCGTTTCTCGCGCCATCGCATCTTCAACCTCACGAGGCCGGAGAAGTCGCTTGTCCTGCTCGTGCCGCTCTCGCGCGAGGCCGGCGGCTATGCCCAGGGCAAGCCAGAGCCGCGTCGCGTCAAGGAGGACCGCGCGCGGCCGCCCAGGCCCGTCGTCCATCCGGTCATCTTCGCTAGCACGAGCGACCCCGACTACCAGAAGATCCTCGCCCACATCCGCGAGGCGAAGGCGAAGTTGGACGAGATAAAGCGCTTCGACATGCCCGGCTTCCGCCCGACCCCGCAATACGTCCGCGAAATGCAGCGCTTCGGCATCGTGCCGGCCGACGCTGCCGGCTCCCTCGACCCTTATGCCACCGACAAAGCCTACTGGAGATCGTTGTGGAACCGCTCTGCCCGGAGCGGCGAAGAACATCCGAAGCCGTGAGACGAGGGTATCGCTCCATCCTGCGTTCTCCCGGCGCGAGACCCCTATGCCCAGACCATTTCCGCGTGCAAGTTTGCACACCCTACCGCACAGGTTTTTCAGCCTGCGCTCGACGCGGGGCGAGACGCCCCGCCTACAGGCGTTTCACCGCAGAGGCCGCGGAGCCGAAGAATCAAATCACAAGTCTCAAGTTCCAAACAAGAACCAAACCCCAAAACCTAAAACCCCTAACCGGGAACCCCCTCCTTCGCCCGCTGCGCGGCCCATTAGCCCCAAGTCTCAGCCGTCCGTGTTCGTCCGTGTCTGTCCCCCTGCCAGGCCGGATGCCCCGCTCGCGAGGGGTGCAGCCCCCCGCCGACGCGTTCCATGCTTGAGAGACGGGCGCGCGGTGTGGTATGGTGGCACGGCCACTCGAAGCCACAACAGTCAAGGAGTCGCCTGTGAGCAAACGGATGTTGGCCTGGTTCTCTTGGGTTATCCTGTGGGGGTGCTGTGGGTTGAGAGCAGGAGAGAGAGACCTGGTCGTGGCCGACCTTCGCCGCAACCCGCTCCCCGCAGGCTGGCGGGTCGAGGGCTACGCCTTCGGGGCGCGAAAGCCGGGCCGCGAGCGCATGGAGGCGACCCGTCCCAGTCCCAATCAGCGGCAGTATCGGACGGGCGCGCTCCTCTCGCCGCCTTTCACGCTCAGGCGCCGCTACCTCGCGATCTCGATGGATGGAATCTTCAACCCCGGGCGGTGCTTCGTGGACGTGGAGGTAGGCGGCAAGGTGGCCTGTCGGCTGGCACCGGCCGGCCCGATGGCCTGGAGAGGCAAGCCGAGATGGTTCGCCGTGGATGTCTCCGCCCACGCGGGGAAGAAGGCAAACGTGGTGTTCCGCGACGACTACGACTACGGGTGGATCGTCCCCGAGCGAATCGTCCAGACGGACGAACCTCCCGCCGGCGCCGTCATCGTCAAGGGCGTCCCGACCTGGCGCCAGGTGACCAGAGAAGTGAAAATCGGGGGCGACTATCTGCTCCTGGCGGTCAGCGACCGCGAGGCGCTCATGCAGACGGTCGAGATAGAGGCCGGGAGCGCGCGGCTGGCGATCCCTGTGCCGATCGCCGCGGGCGAACACCGCGAGTGGCTGCCCGTCTATGACCTCAGGAAACTCGAGGGCGAGAAACTCCGCGTCCGCTACCACGCGACGCGCCCAAAGGAGGGCGACCCGCCTTTCCGGCTAGGTCCGCTTCTTCCGCGCCAGGCCAGCGAGCACCAACCTGCGTTCCACATCCATTGCCGCTTCGGCAGGCTGAACGACCCGAACGGCCTCGTTTACCACAAGGGCGTATATCACCTCTTCCACCAGTACGCCTACGGCGTGCGCGGGAAGATGTGGGCACACTACGTCAGCACCGACCTCGTCCGCTGGCACGAGCGCCCGATCGCACTCTTCCCCGACGAACTCGGCTCGATGCACTCGGGGTCCGGGGCGGTTGACGTCTTCAACACACTCGGGCTGAAGGATGCCGAGACGCCCGCGATCGTGCTCGCCTACACCGGCTCTCGCGGCCTGGGCGGACGCGACAAGTTCCAGGTCCAGTGCATCGCCTACAGCCTCGATGGCGGATTGAATTTCACCAAATACCCGGGCAACCCGGTCATAGGTCTCGACCACCTGAAGACCCTGGCCGGCGACAACTCGCGCGACCCGAAAATCTTCTGGTACTCACCGAGCCGGGGCATGGACCCGACCGCCCGCGACGGACACTGGGTCATGGTGCTCTTCGAGGATGGCGGCAATTCCATCTTCACCTCGGCCGACCTGAAGACCTGGAAGAAAGAGAGCCACATCGGCGGCTTCCACGAGTGTCCCGAACTTTTCCCCCTCGCGGTGGACGGCGACCCTGAGAACATCCGTTGGGTAATGTACGGGGGGAAAGGCGACTACCACATTGGTCGCTTCGACGGAAAGGTCTTCACCCCTGAGACCGAGCGGCCGATCCCATTCAACCACGGCGCCCGCCACTACGCCGCTCAGACCTTCAACAACACGCCCGGCAACCCGCCCCGCCGCATCCAGATCGGTTGGCAGCGAGACCAACTGACCATCCCGCTCGAACTGTCGTTGCGCACCACACCGCTCGGTCTGAGGCTCTGCGCGCTGCCGGTCCGCGAGATTGCCAATCTCTGCGCCGAGACGAGGACGCTCGATGGATTGGAGTTGAAGGAGGGAGCGGCCAATCCGCTGGCGGGCCTCGACCACGGCCTCTACGACATCGAACTCGACGCCCGGCTGGGCGCGGTCAGTCGCCTGGGATTGACAGTTCGAGGGACAACGATCAGATACGACGCCGCCAGGCGCAGGTTGACCTGTGGGCGGCACGGGGTAACGTTGCCGGAGAACGCCGGGCGGCTGGCCCTGAGGGTCGTGGTGGACAACTGCTCGATTGACATCTTCGCCGGGCGTCACGGCCTGTTCTTCATGCCCATTTACACCGGCCCGCTGAAGGACAAGGGCCTGGGCCTTAGGGTCGAGGGAGGCCCGGTGAGATTCGAGCGACTCCGGGTGCACTTGCTAGAGACGATTTGGGGACACAAGAAGCCTTCCGTCCGCTGAGGCGGGCACGGCGGCGCCCTGCCGCTACGTCCCTCGTAAAGCACATTCTGGTGGGACATCTATAAGGAAACCCTGGATGGCAGCGCGCCCGTGGGTGTGGGCTTTGGCACGCTTTTTGCACCGCAAAGAGTTGCCAGGCGAGAAGGAAAAGAATGCCTTG
>CAYYCI010000053.1:0-12530 GCA_964470215.1 uncultured Planctomycetota bacterium | reverse complement strand
TGTTGCGGAGCGGGCGGGCGCGCGGTATATTGGCGCCCCCACGAGTCCCACAGACCGGAGGGCCACGATGCGCGCAGTACCCGCCCAGGTTCTTGTGCTTCTCGTCCTCGCCAGCGTCCTGGCTTCCGCCGGCGAGCAGGCCGCGGCCCCCTCGCCGCAGGACCCGCGCCTCCTGAAAACCCTCCAGAGCCACCTGGACGCAAAACTCAAAGACCACATGGTGGATGTCGAGTACGAGCGAAGCCGCCTGCGCGGGGACTTGTTGGCCAAGGGCGCGACGCCGCCGTTGCTCGAGAAGTTGACCGACCCCGAGACCGGCGACGAGGAGAAAGCCAGGATCAAGAAACAACTCGTCGCCAGTGGCGTCGAGGCGAAGGCCCTCGAGCGCTACCTCGACCCTCCCAGCCCGATCTCTATCGAGGTCCTGGGGTTGGAAGACGTCGTGGTCAGGGGCGAGCGAGCCCAGGCCGTCGCCAGAGTGAAGTTGACCGACGGCGGAGATGAGGCGCGGTGGGAGGTGCGATTCAAACTCGAAGACCCACGCCGCCCACTCAGGAGCCCCTGGGAGGTGGCGGACATCCGCTTCGAGCCGCCGGAATTCGGCCTGCTCAACTGGTCGGTGCTCGTCGCTTACCTCGTGGGGATGCTCGCCATCGGTTGGTGGACGAGTCGGTTCATCCGCACGACGCGGGGCTACTTCATCGCCGACGGCCGGCTGAATTATTTCGTGGTCGGGGTTTCGATCCTGACGGCCTACCTTTCCGCGCTCACGATGATGGCCCTGCCGGGCGCGGCTTTCGGCAAACTCGACTGGCTCTACGCGGTCCAACTCCCGTTCCTGATCCTGACCGCCTACGTTATCACCCGCTTCGTCCTGAAGCGGTACCGGGACGCCGGGGTGATAAGCGTCTATGAGTTCCTCGAGCGGCGCATCCACGTCTCGGCCAGGCTCCTGGCGTCGCTTTGTTTCATTCTCTTCGCCATAGGGCGAATGGGCCTGGTGCTCTACCTGCCGGCCCAGGCATTCCACATCATCACCGGGTTCTCGCTCCCCTGGACGATCGTGGTGATGGGGGCAGTTGTGACGGTCTACACCATCATGGGCGGAATGGAGGCGGTGATCTGGACGGACTTCGCCCAGGCGTTCGTGATGCTGGCCGGCGCGCTGCTGAGCGTGGCGAGCGTCCTGATGGCCACGGGCGGGCAGTTCGGCGCCATCGCGGCCGAATACCACAAGTTCCGGATGGTCGCCCCCGGTTTCGATTTCACCAAGATTCTCACCGCGTGGCTCGTCCTCGAGACCATCTTCCAGACCATTCGCATCTACGGCACCCAGCAGGACATCACCCAGCGCTACATGACCACCCCCTCGACCGCGGACGCGAATCGCAGCGTGTGGATAGCCATCTGCGGCTTCATCCCGCTCGGGTTCCTGTTCTTCTTCATCGGCTCGGCGCTCTTCGTCTTCTACAAGATAAATCCCGACCCGACGGTCGCCGGCCTGATAGCGAAGAACCGAGCCGACTCGATCTACCCCTACTTCGTTGCCAGCCATCTGCCGCCGGTGGTCGGCGGCCTGGTGATAGCGGCGATCTTCGCGGCCGCCATGTCGAGCATTGACGCCTGCATGAACGCCAACTCGACGGTCTGCGTGGAGGACTTCTATCGGCGGTTGGGCCGCGAGGAGAAGCCCGACGACCACTACCTTCGGGTGGCGCGCTGGCTCACCCTGGCCTGGGGCGCGCTGGCCACCGCGATGGCCCTCTCGTTCATCAACATCCGCTTCGCCCAGATTCTCTGGGGCAAGATAATGGGCATCTCGACAAACGGCGTGCTCGGCCTCATGGCCCTCGCCTTCCTCAAGCGACCGGTGCGCAAGGTGCCCGCCGTCGTCGGCTTCGTGGTCAGTTACCTTTGCCTTTTCGCCATGATCTGGTTCGTCCAGGTCAAGCCCACCTTCGCCATCACCTATCCCGTGCCCAGGGGCGCGACGATAAACTTCCTGCTCTGGCCGGTCATCGGCAACAGCGTCTGCTTCCTCGTGGCGTTCGTCCTCGACCGCCTGCTCCCCGGCAGGGCACGCCCTCAGCAGGAGACAACCCAATGAGGAGACCGACAACCGCGCTCGCTTCCGTCCTTCTAGCCATCGCCGCCGGTACCTCTCTGGCGGCCAGCGAGGCAGACGAAATCCTCGCTCTGGCGGGAGTGAAGGGCGGCCTGGTCGTCCACCTCGGTTGTGGCGATGGGCGCCTGACCGCCGCACTCCGGGCCTCCGACGCCTTCGTCGTCCAGGGACTGACCACCGACCAGCGCGACCTGGCGGCCGCGCGCGAGCGCGTCCGCAAACTCGGCCTCTACGGCCCCGTCACCATCGCCGCCTTCGACGGCAAACACCTCCCCTACGCCGACAACATCGTCAACCTCCTGGTTGCCGAATCGCTTGGCGGCGTGGCGAGCGAGGAAGCCATGCGGGTGCTCGCCCCGGGCGGGACGCTGTGCACCAGGCGCAACGGGCGCTGGGCCACGACCGTCAAGCCGCGACCCGGGAACACCGACGACTGGACCCACTTCCTCCACGACCCCAGCGGCAACGCGGTCTCGCGCGACATCGTGGTCGGCCCGCCGCGGCGGGTCCAGTGGCTCGCCGACCCGCCCCACACCCGCAGCCACGAACACACCCCGAGCATCGAGGCCGTGGTGTCGGCGGGCGGGCGGATTTTCTACCTCGCCGACGAAGGCCCCATCTGGTCGCTCCGCAAGCCCGCCCAGTGGCGCCTGGTCGCCCGCGACGCCTACAACGGCATCCTTCTGTGGAAACGAGATGTCCCCGTGTGGTTCCCCCACATCGTCAACTGGGGGGCCTTCCCCAGACAACTCCAGCGACGCCTCGTCGCCACCCCCGACCGCCTCTATGCCACGCTCGGCTACTTCGCCCCCGTCTCGGCCATCGAAGCATCCACCGGAAAGACCACCCACACCTACGAGGGAACTGAAGGAGCCGACGAAATCGTCCTCCACGACGGCATACTCCTGGTCGTGGTCCGGGCGGTGACCGAAGAGCGAAAGCGGGAATTGACCAACTGGCTGAGCCTCGAGAAGAAGGATAACTCCCCTCTCTACGTCCGCGAGAAGGCCCAGCCCCTGCTCAACCGCTTCCGCTCGACCTACTGGAAGGCGCCGACCGCCGTCCTGGCCGTCGAGGCCGCATCAGGCCGCATCCTCTGGAAGAAAAACGGGCCGGAAGCCGCGCGCGTGAGGCCGCTGACCCTCTGCGCCGAGGGCGACCGCGTCTTCTACCAGAGCGCAGGCAAGACCCACTGCCTCGACCTGCGCACGGGGCGGCTGCTGTGGACGGCTTCCAGCCCGCCCACGAGGCTCGTCTGTGGAGGGAAAGTGGTTTGTGTCGGCGGCGCGACCGTCGCCATGCTCTCGGCTGCCGACGGCAAGGCCCTCTGGCAGACCAAAAGCCCGTTGGATAGCATCCGCGACGCCTTCCTCATCAACGGCTCGCTGTGGCTGGGCGGCTTCCCGCCATACCAGAAGAAGGTCGGCCGCAAGATCAGGAGTTCGGCCTGGGGGCCGTTCTATGCCGTCAAACTCGACCTCGAGGATGGCAAGGTCCTCGAGCGCATCGAGGCCGAAAACCCCTCCCACCACCACCGCTGCTGGCAGAACAAGGCCACGGTGCGTTACATCCTGGCCGGGCGGCGCGGTGTGGAGTTCTACGACCTGGCCGCTCGGAAGGTCCTCTGGCACAATTGGGTCCGCGGGGTCTGTCGCTACGGCATAATGCCCGCCAACGGTCTCCTCTACGCGCCGCCACACGCCTGTGGGTGTTACATCACGGCGAAACTCGACGGCTTCTTCGCCCTGGCGCCCGACCAGCCGAAGCCCGTGCCGCCCGAGGATCGCCTCGAGCGCGGCCCCGCCTACACCGCACCTCCGGCCTCACCTCCTGACGCTTCGGCTTCTTGGCCGACGTACCGCCACGACCCGCAGCGGAGCGGCGCCACCGACGCGGCTGTGCGCCCGCCGTTGCGGGAGAAATGGCGAACGACCGTCGGCGGAAGGCTCACCGCGCCGACGGTCGCCGATGGCAAGGTCTTCGTGGCCTCGGTGGATGACCACCGCGTGGTCGCGCTCGATGCTGCCACGGGCAAGAGCCTCTGGACCTTCACGGCGGGGGGGCGCGTGGATTCGCCGCCCACCTTCCATCGCGGCCTCGTCCTCTTCGGCGCCAACGACGGCTGCCTCTATTGCCTGCGTGCCTCCGACGGAGCGCTCGCCTGGCGGCTCCACACCCCTGGCTCCGACCGCCGCATCGTAGCGCGTGGCCAGATCGAATCCCCGAGGCCACTGCGGGGAAGCGTCCTCGTCAAAGACGGGGTGGCCTGGTGCGTCGCCGGCCGCTCGACCTACCTCGACGGCGGCATGACCCTCTATCGCATCGAGCCGACCACGGGGCGGGTCCTCTCGCGGACACGGCTCTACAGCCCCGACCCGAAGACCGGCGAGCAACCGAAGCAGTACGGCCCGGCCGCCATGCCCGGGCAGTTGAGCGACATCCTGGTGGCCGACGCCCAGCGGGTTTACCTGCGCGAGGCAGCATTCGCCCGGGACGGGCGGCGGACAAAACAAGTCGCTCCACACCTGCTCACCCTGACCGGTTTTCTCGACGACACGTGGCCCCACCGCTCTTATTGGATTTTCGGCACGAGGTGTTCGCTTTCGATCGGTTGTGCGGGCCGCGCCCACAACCTGGTCTACGGCCGCCTGCTCACCCACGGCGGCCGGACGGTCTACGGCTACGGGCGGCGCGGCGTCCACTGGTCGAACCAGCTCCAGGACGGCCCCTACCGCCTTTTCGCGATCGAGTTCGGTGAGCGTTCGCCGAAGTGGGAAAGCCGATTGCCGGCGACGGCCCGCGCCCTCGTCGTGGCGGGCGATCTCCTCTACGTCGCCGGTCCGCTCGGGCGCGACCCGGCGCTAGTCATAGCCATCTCGGCCTCGGACGGCAAGGAGCGCTGGCGCGCGAACCTGCCCGCCGAGCCGGTCTTCGACGGCATGGCCGCCACCCCCGTGCGCCTCTACGTGGCCTTGGAGACTGGGGCGGTCGCTTGCCTGAAAGGCAGCGGGCGCTGACGGCTCAGCGCACCCAGATGATGAGGATTTCGTCCTCGACCTGCTCGAAGTCGGGGTCGCCGGTCACCAGCCTTGCGCCCGAGGTCTTGGCCAGCGCCGCCGCAAAGCAATCGGCGAGAGACATGTGATTGCTGGCCTTTATCTCAGCCGCGACCGTGGCCATTTCGAGGTCTGGGGGAACCGCCTCGATCCGCAACAACCCCAGTGCGCTGAGCACGGACAGTGGCGCTTCGCGTCCACGCCTGCGTTCGGCTATGTAGAGGACCTCGGCGAGATTGACGGTTGTCACAAGCACCCGTTCACCCCGGTTAGCCGCCTCGGTCAGAAGGTCCCTGACGGCGGTCCACCCCGCCTCCCTGGCGAAGTAGGCGACCAGGGGCTGGGCGTCGAGAACTACCGCCACTCCTCATCCTCCCGGGCCTTCTCCCGGGCGCGTTCTTCCAAGAGCGCCTCCGTCAGAGAGTCCTCACCCTTGAGAATGCCAGCGAACCTGTCGAAATAGGCGGCCGTCAGGGGGCGCATGACGATTCCGTCGTCCCGCTCTTCGATTAGCAGAATGGTGCCCTTGCGGATGCCGAACTTGCGACGTATGTGGGCCGGTATGACGACCTGGCCCTTTGAACTCACCCTGGCCCGCGTCACGGCGCATTCCTCCTTCCAATGCATCTTACCGCCGGGCAAGGTAAGAGTCAAGGAGCCAGTAGGACGCGAGGGGCATGTCTTACCACCGGCGTCGCCATACCGCCGGCACCCCGGGCAACTCGGTCGCTTTGGCGCAAATGCGATTGACGCGGGCCGGGGCGCTGGTAGAATCTTCGTGGAAGCCGAGAGGAAGGGCTGAAAAGTGCCGCTGCGGTTTCGTTGTCCCCAGTGCCAGAAGGCGGTGAGCGTGGATACGAAGTACGCCGGGCTGAGCGTGGAGTGTCCGGCGTGTCTGGCGCGGGTGCAGGTGCCGCTCCGGTCGGACCCCGACCTCGAACGCGCGGCCTCCGGCCCTCCGAAAACTCCGGAGGGGCTGCCCTACAAGCCCTGTCCCTTCTGCTCCGAGTACGTCTCGCCACATGCCGTCCAGTGTCCCCACTGCGGCAGCCGGCTGGATGCTCCGGTCGAGGGGGCGGAGTGGGTGGCTGCGCGGCCGGAGCCGCGGACCTGTCCCTATGCGATTGCCTCGTTGGTCCTTGGGCTGGTGCCGGTGACGTGTGTGCCGGCGATAGTTCTGGGGCACGTGGCGGCGGCGCGGATTCGTCGCTCGCCGGTCCTCTACAAGGGCATGGCTTTGGCCTGGTGGGGGACGCGGCTCGGTTACTTCTTCACCTTCGGTTGGCTGGTTCTCGGGATTCTGCGCCTGGCCGGTTGCATCTAGGCCAAGGGCCTCAGCCGCCGAGGCCCGCGAGGGCGTCGCCCAGGAACTTCAGCGTCTTCTCCCGTCCGAGCACCTCCAGGGACTCGAAGAGAGGAGGGGAGGCGGTCGAGCCGGTGGTGGCCACTCGCAGGGTCATGAAGACGTTTCGGGGCTTCTGGCCGAGCGCCTCGGGCAGAGCCCGCAGAGCCTCTTCGATGGCCTGCGCGGTCCAGTTCTCGAGGGTGGCGAGCGCGTCCCGGGCGGCGTGGAGCACGGCGAGCGCCTCCTCGCGGGTGCTCTTTTTCTGGATGAGGAGCTGGGGGTCGTAGGCGAGCTTCTCGGCGAAGAAGAAGCCAGCCCACTGGGGGAAGTCGCTGAGTTTCTTTATCCGCTCCCGGACCAGCGGCACGATTCGCTGCACCTTTTCCTCGGGAGCGCTGGCGGCCAGTTCGTCGGCCTCGCGCAGCCGCCGCGCGAGGTCCTCGGTCGGCATCTCGCGGATGTAGACCCCGTTGAGCCACTCGAGTTTCTCGAGGTCGAAGACCGGGCCGGAGGTGTTCACCCTGTCCCAGGAGAAAGCCTCGACCAGTTCCTCGAACGAGAAGACCTGGCGCTCGTCGGGCATCGAGTAGCCCATCAGGGCGAGGAAGTTCAGGAGGGCCTCGGGCAGGTAGCCCTGCTCGCGGTACCAGTCGAGCGAGGTCGGGTTCTTCCGCTTGCTTATCTTGCTGCGGTCGCGGTTCCGCAGAAGGGGCATGTGGATGAACTCCGGCGGCTCCCAGCCGAACGCCTGGTAGAGGAGGAGGTGTTTGGGCGTCGAGGTGATCCACTCCTCGGCGCGGCACACGTGGGTTATCCCCATCAAGTGGTCGTCCACCACGTTTGCGAGGTGATAGGTCGGGAAGCCGTCGCTCTTCAGGAGCACCTGGTCGTCAATCGTTTCGTTCTGGAAGGTGATCGTGCCCCGCAGGCGGTCGTGGTAGGTGGTAGTGCCTTCGGGCACTTTCAGTCGGACGACGTGTGGCTCGCCGGCGGCCAGGCGGCGCTCGACCTCCTCCTGGGGCAGCGAGAGGCATCGGCGGTCGTATTTCATCTGGGGCAGTTTCTTGCGGCGCTGTTCGGCGCGCAGTTCCGCCAGGCGCTCGGGGGTGCAGAAGCAGCGGTAGGCGGCCCCTTTCTCGACGAGTTCGTCGGCGTGCTGGCGATAAATCTCGACCCGCTCCGACTGGCGGTAGGGCCCGAACGGCCCGCCGACATCCGGCCCTTCGTCCCAGGTCAGCCCGAGCCAGCGCAACGAGCGGAAGATGGCCTCCTCGGACTCCTTGCTGGAGCGCTGGCGGTCGGTGTCCTCGATCCTGAGGATGAACTTGCCGCCCTGCTGGAGGGCGAAGGCCTTGTTGAAAAGCGCGATGTAGGCCGTGCCCACGTGGGGGTCGCCGGTGGGGCTCGGGGCAATGCGGACGCGCACCTCTGCCATCGATCCTCCTCGAAGCCTCCGTTGCTCGACTGGAAGGATTCTAGCGCAACCCCCCGAGCCTCTCAAACGACCGTGGGCGAGAACGCCCCACGCTGGGTCTTTGACACATCCCGTCAGCGCGGGTAGAATTCCTCAAGAGCGGCGGAAGCGAAGCCAGTAGGAGAGGGCCAGATGCCGATCTGGGGCGAGAGGCGGCTCACCTGGCGCCAGATCCTTCCCCCGGCTGCGGTCGCGGTGGCGATCGTGGCCGTGGGCCTGGCAATACGCCACTACCGCGCACTCAGCAACCCCGGCTTCGTGCGCCGCCGCGAGGAGTTCAGGTTCTACATGGCCCGCCTGCACAACGCCGAGCCGTCCACCCGCGCCGCGGCCGCGCGACTGCTCGGCGAGGTGGGCGACCCGCGCGCGGTCCCTGAAATCCGAAAACTCCTCTCCGATGACGACCCGCGGGTGGTGGGCGCCGCGTGTGCCGCCCTCGGAAAACTCGGCGACACCGACTCCGCCGCCAAACTCCTCGAGAACCTCGACAGCAATGATCCTGCCATCGTCGCCGGCGCGGTCGAGGGCCTGGGCGAACTGGGCGCCAGCGACGCGGCACCGCGCATCCTACCGCTCCTCGATAGCCCCGAGAAGGACGTCCGCCTGGCGGCGATCGTCGCTCTGGGAAAACTCGGCGACACCACCGCCCTCGACGCCCTCGAGAAACTCCGCTCCACCCCCTGGGAGGGCCTCGACGACAACCTCACCGACGACGAGCGCGAGCGCTTCCAGGGCGCCCTCGAGGCCGCCATCGCCCAACTGAGCCAGAAATAGCCTCGACCCGGACCCGACCGCTCGGAGACTTCACACCTCGCCACTGCCAGACGAGGCGGGTCGTTCGACCCTTGTTCACCTTCCAGGCACTCCCCGCTCATTGGAGGTCGCGCCCATGAGACCTGAGGCCGGGAGGGTGAAAAAGCGCGGCTTCGGTCTCCTCCTGGTGATGGTCCTGATGGCGGTAAGTTCGCTTTACGTTTTCGCCAACGCCACGCGGCTGTGGGTGCTCCGCGGGCGCCTGTCCACCCTCGAGGCCTCCCACGCTGGCCGCTACGAGAAGAACCCTGCCGTAGAACTCGTTGCGCCGCGCCCGTGAGTGCCCGGGCAGGGCGCGAGAGCGGACGCCCAGGGCCGACTCGTCGCGTTCCCGTTCGCCGCTAAGCCTCCTCGACTTGACAGGCCACCCTTGCGAAGGCCATATTGTGTCTGTGGCAAAGCAGGACGATCGGCCTCCAGGCGAGGCCACGAACCGAGAGGGAAAAAGGTGGGAAAGAAAACGACGACCCGACGCGAGTTCCTTCAGGCGATGGGCGCAGGCGCGGCGGCACTCGCGGCGCCGCGTTGGGCCACCGGCGCCCCGGCCACCAGGCCCAACATCGTCCTGATCATGTGCGACGACATGGGCTTCAGCGACATCGCGCCCTACGGCGGCGAAATCCACACCCCGAACCTCCAGGGCCTGGCCGACAAGGGAATCCGCTTCACCCAGTTCTACAACACTTGCCGCTGTTGCCCCACTCGCGCGAGCCTGATGACCGGCCTCTACCCCCACCAGGCGGGCGTGGGCCACATGATGGGCAACTACGGCCTGCCGGGATATCGCGGCGACCTGTCGCGAGAGGCCGTGACCATCGCCGAGGTGCTCAAGACCGCCGGCTACCGCACCTACATGACCGGCAAGTGGCACCTCACCCCACACACCAGGCCCGAAGGGCCGAAACACAACTGGCCACGCCAGCGCGGCTACGACCGCTTCTTCGGCACGATACACGGGGCAGGGAGTTACTTCGACCCCAACTCCCTGACCCGCGACAACACCCAGATTCCCCCGTGGAAGGACTTCTACTACACCGACGCGATCAGCGACACCGCGGCGGCCTTCATCCGCGACCACGCCAGGGACCACCGCGACAAGCCGTTCTTCCTCTACGTGGCCTACACCGCGCCCCACTGGCCGATGCACGCCAAGCCACAGGACATGGCGAACTACAAGGGCCGTTACGCCAAGGGCTGGGACGCGCTGCGCCGCGAGCGCCACGCCCGCCAGATCGAAATGGGGATCGTGAAGAAGGAGTGGAAACTCACGCCCCGAGACCCCAGGGCGCCGGCCTGGGACGAGGAGCCGATGAAGCCCTGGCAGGAGCGGCGCATGGAGGTCTATGCCGCAATGGTGGACTGCGCCGACCAGGGCATAGGCCGCATCCTCTCGGCCCTCGACCAAACCGGCCTGCGCGACGACACCCTGGTCCTGTTCCTCGCCGACAACGGCGGCTGCGCCGAGGAGATGGGCTCCCGCGGACCGATAAGACCCGACCCCCAGAAGGTCAAACGCCTCGAACCCCTCCCCCCCGACCAGGTCCAGACCCGCATGGTCCCCCGGGCCACCCGCGACGGGCGCCCGGTGCGAATGGGGCGCGGGGTGATGCCCGGCCCGCCCGACACCTACGTGGCCTATGGCCTCCCGTGGGCGAACGTCTCGAACACCCCATTCCGCCGCTACAAACACTGGGTCCACGAGGGCGGGATCGCCTCGCCGCTCATCCTCCACTGGCCCAGGGGCATCCCACAGGCCATGCACGGCCGCCTCTACCACGAACCCGCCCACCTCATTGACATCATGGCCACGTGTGTGGACCTGGCGGGAGCGAAGTATCCCCGGGAGTTCGCAGGCCACAAGATCAAGCCGATGGAGGGAGTGAGCCTGAGGCCAGCCCTCACCGGAAAGCCCCTGACGAGCGAGCCCCGAGCCATCTTCTGGGAACACGAGGGCAACCGAGCCGTCAGGCTAGGGCGCTGGAAACTCGTCGCCGTCCACAACGGTCCCTGGGAACTCTACGACATGGAAGCCGACCGCACCGAGCTGAACAACCTGGCGGCCAAGATGCCCGAGAAGGTTGCCGAACTCAAAGCAATGTGGGACCAGTGGGCCAGGCGCGCCGACGTCGTCCCGTGGGGCAGTTGGCGCAAGCGACCGCGCGCGGGAAAAGGCCCGACCTCGAAAAAGACATCCTTCGACCTGAAAGCCGGCGACGAACTCCCCCGCAGCCAGGCACCGATGGTGGCTCGACGACCCTTCACCGTCACCGCCACGATCGAGCCCACGAAGCCCGATGGCGTCATCGTCGCGCAGGGCGGGAACCGCTGCGGCTGGGCCCTCTACTTGAAGGAAGGCCGCTTGGCCTTCACGACCAGCCGCGACGACGTCACCCACTCGGTCGCTTCCGTGGCGAAGTTGCCATCGGGGAGGGTGACCATCCGTGTCTCTCTGGCCAGGGATGGTTCGGTGGTCTTCTTCGCCGATGGCCGCCCGCTGGAGGCCGAGGGCAAACTCCCCGGCCCCGTCCACGACATGCCCGACGAGCCCCTGACGGTGGGCCGCGACGTGCGGAGCGCCGTCGGGGACTACCCGGAGGGCGACAACGACTTCGGTGGCAAGATCGAGTCGCTGCGGATCGAACTGGGCAAGTGAGCCGACCACCCGGGCCTCCTTGCGGCACCACGGGCCGACGCATATAATCCGCCAGGCGGGAGGTTGGAGAGTGTGCCTTGGGACTCGCCAATAAACTCACACTCGTCCGACTGGGACTCAGCCCCGTCTTCATCGTCGTGTTCATCATTGGCGGGGTGTGGGGACACGGCGGCGCGCTCGCGCTCGCCGTGTTGTTCGAGCTGACCGACCTGCTCGACGGCTACCTGGCGCGGAGCCGCCGCGAGACGACCGACTTCGGGAAACTCTTCGACCCGATGGCCGACAGCGTATCGCGCTTCTCCGTCTTCTTGTGTTTCCTGTGGGGAGGGTATGCCCACCTGTGGGTCGTGGCGCTGATCTTCTACCGCGACTTCATGGTGGCCTACCTGCGGGTGGCGGCGGCGCGCGCCGGGGTGGTGCTGGCTGCGCGCCTGAGTGGCAAGATGAAGGCCATCACCCAGGGAATCGTCATCCTCGCCACCCTCGTCCTGATCGTTCTCACCCCTCAGAACGACCCCTTCGCGGTCGAGCAGACCAAGTTGATCGGCCAGCGGCTCATGGTGCTCGTGGCGCTCGTGACCTTGTGGTCGGGCCTCGACTACGCCCGCGCCAGCCTCGAGGTGGTCAGGCGATTGCTCGGCCGCTCCTGACCGCCCCCTGCCGCTCTAGCGGAGCCGGACGGTCCCCTTCCCGGTGAGCCGATATCCGAGCGCGGCCTTCAGGATGCGGTGGTTGACCGTGTCGGCAACGTAGCAGGCGCTCTCGCTCACCCGGACCACGAGCGGCCAGGCGAGGGCGATTCCGGGCCACGGCGCGGGGCTGCCAGGTCCGCGGGAGTCCGTGTTCCCGTAGCCGCCGAAACGCACGATCTCGTTCGCGTTGGCGTCCACGACCACCACCGAGGCCCGCATGGCGTCGGGGATGAACAGCCGCCCGAACCCGTCGAGGTCGAACCGCGCGCTCTCGCAGTTGCAGCGGCTCGACTCGACGTCCGGGGTATTGTCAAATGTTGTGTATCGCATCGGAGGTCAGGCGGCTGCCTTTCGCACTCCGTCGATGAACTG
>CAYYCI010000052.1:0-12584 GCA_964470215.1 uncultured Planctomycetota bacterium | reverse complement strand
CGAGAATAGACCTCCACGCTCACGCCGTCCTTTTCCGCGGTGAGGGTTGCGCAGGCGCCCCGCAACTCGCCAGCCAGCGTGACGGGAATGGGCACGGGCTGGTTCTGGTCCCTGGGCTTGAGGTCGGCGGTGGCGGCCTGGGCGAGGGTCTGGAGGTCGGCGAAGACGAGCGCGTTGTGTTTCTTGGGCACGCGCTCGGCCACGACCCGATAGCGAGGGCGCTTGGCGAGGCTCTCGCCTCCGAGTTTGGCGTCAATGCACTTGCGGATGACCTCGGCGCTGCGCGCGATGAGCAGGTAGTCGCCCACGAAGGCATAGGCGGGCCTCTTCTCCCTGGCGGGAATGTTCAGGACGTTTATCTCGTGGCCCTTGTAGTCCTCAATGTTGCGCGTGACCCCCTGGCCGAGCATCGGCTGTGAGGTGATGAACTTGTGTATGGTGGTTTTCAGGAGGTCGGGCTTGGCCACTCGCAGGCCGAGGATGAACGGGCGGTCGTCGCGGGTCAGTTCGCGCTTCTTCTCGATGAATTCCGGCACGAGAGAGGGGTCTGCGGCGAGGAATATCTCGCCGCCGAGCGCTTCGACTACCTCCTCGTCGAAGCGGATGCCGAAGTACATGAGAATCTGCTGTCTTCCCTCGTCCAGCCGCATGAGGCCCTCGATATTGGCGGTCTCTTCCATGAAGCGCAGCAACGAGGCCCAGAGTTCGGGGCCGTCCTTGAAATTCAACGACACGAGGATCGGGCAGTCGGGCGGGAGAACCTTTGCGGCGTTGCTCTCGCCGGGGGTGAGCGAGCCGATGAGGCTCAGCAGGCCGACTTTACGCTCGCCGGTGTGGATGAAGAGTTTGTCGCGGACGCCGCGGCCGTCGAAGGCCGAGGAGGCGGCGATCCACTTGATGGTGGAGGCACCGGCCCGGTCGAGGTTGGCGGCCAGTTCGGGGTTGGCCTTCAGTTGCTGGGCGTGGTCGGCGAGCAACTTGCCGAAGTTGACGTAGGCGCTGATGCCCTTTGGCACGGCGAGGCGCTCCCTGACCGCCTTGAACGATGCGTTGCCGACCAGGGGAGGCCGAACCCGCGCGTCAATCAGCTTGTGAACCCATCCCTGCGTGCCCACGACCAAAACGTCGCCGAGGAAGCCGTATGCGATGCTCCTGTCCTTGGCCTTGAGCAGTCGGAGCGCGACATCGCCAACCTTCTCGTCGGCGAGCTGGAGGTCCTTCCGGCGGGCCACGAGGCCGGGTTCGATGTTTTTCTTGATGAGTTGTTCGAGTTCGGCGCGGCCGCCGGCGACGTCGAGGAGCACGACGGGCCGGGGCGGTTCCTGCCCTCCGACCTCGGTGATGACTAGCGCGAAGTGGCGGAGGAACTTCCCGGAGAAGTCGTTCCACGTGATGCCGAACTGCTGGAAGACCTGTTGCTGGACGAACATGTTGGCCAGGCCGAGGCCGAACTCGAGCTGGGGCACGGCGCGGACGATGTCGCGAAGGCCCGAGGCCTGAAAGTCCGACCACAGCCCCGGCGCGTCGTTGACCTCGAGGTAGAGGAACGCATCTTCCGGCACGACAGAGGCGAGGTCGGCCCCCAGGCCCACCGATGCCAACGCGAGGACGACCGCAGCGCTCTTGACCAGGTTTCGCATCTCCAGGCTCCTTCCAGCGGTTTCAATAGTCCATACAACGTTGCGCCGCGGCCGGTTTCGCCGGTCGGTTGACTGGCGGCGTGGAACGCCTAGAATCGGGGCGGAAGGAAAAGGGATGGCTCACACGCCGAGGATACTCGAGGAGATAGTCGCCCACAAGCGCCGCGAGGTGGCGGCTGCCAGGGAGCGCTACCCGCTGAGCCGCCTGGAGCGCCAGGCGGCGAAAGCCCCGCCGCCGAGGGACTTCGCGGGTGCGTTGGCCAGGCCGGACCTCTCGCTGATCGCCGAGATCAAGCGGCGGTCCCCTTCGGCTGGGCTGATCCGCGCCAACTTCCGCCCCAGCCGCATAGCGCGGACCTACGAACGCCACGGCGCGGCGGCGATCTCTGTCCTGACCGACAGGAGGTACTTCGGCGGCTCGCTGGCCATCTTGCGCCACGTCAGACGGGCCACATCGCTCCCTGTCCTGCGCAAGGACTTCATCATTGACCCTTATCAGGTCGTGGAGGCGCGCGCGGGGGGCGCGGACGCGGTGTTGTTGATCGCCGAGGCGTTGAGGGTCGAGGAACTGGCCCGGTTGAGGGAACTGGCCGAGGGCCTTGGGTTGGCCGCGCTCGTCGAGGCTCATGGCCTGGGCGCGCTGAGGAAAGCCCTCGAGGCGGGCGCGCGAATCGTGGGCATCAACAACCGCAATCTCAGAACATTCCGCACCGACCTTGCGACCACGCGTCGGCTCATCCGCCACGTGCCGCCTGGGAGGCTGGTGGTGAGCGAGAGCGCTATCAGGACTCGCGCCGACGTCGAACGACTGGCCTCGTGGCGGGTGGATGCCATCCTGGTGGGCGAGGCATTGATGCAGCGGCCCCGAGTAGGACGCGCCGTGGACGAACTGCTCGGGCGGGCCTAGAGCTTCGAGTCCAGCCACTCCTTGAAGTCGTCCTTGCTCCGCGCCCCGATTATCTTGTCCACGACCTTCCCGTTCTTGAAGAGGATGAGCGTCGGGATGGACATGATGCCGTAGCTGGCGGGCGTCGCGGGGTTCTCGTCCACGTTCATCTGCACGAAGCGGACTTTCCCCTGGTACTCGGCGGCGAGTTCCTCGACGATGGGGGATACCATCCGACACGGCCCACACCACTCTGCCCCAAAGTCCACGACCGTCGGCAACTCAGCCTCGAGGACCTGACTCTGGAAATCGCTGTCGCTGACGGCCACGACGCCTTCCGCCATGCTTCCTCTCCTTTCCGGTGTGAAACTCAGGCCCATTATAACCAGGGCCGGCATTCGGCACAACTCGGCGACGAATGGGGGGACACCCGCAAATGGCCAGCGCGCGACCCTCGCAAGAGGCTCCGGCCCGGTGTGTGGCCGGGCCAGGGACACGGCAGGGGCTCGGCGCCGCGAAGCGGGAAACGGATGGCTGTTTGCGAGCCTCTCGGCCTGTGTGTATACTAGGCCAAGCGAGGTGAAGGGTGGACATCCGCGAAGCAGCCGAACTCGTGCTGAGCGAAGTGCACGGCGTGTTGAACCAGGCGGACGCCCGGGCCGCGGCGCGCCTCGTGGATGCCATCTGCGAGGCGAGGCGCGTGTATGTCGCGGGGGAGGGGCGGTCGGGTCTCATCGCGCGAGCGTTCGCCATGCGGCTCGTCCACCTGGGGTTGAATGCCTACGTGTGTGGCGAGACCATCACCCCGGCGATCGAGGCAGGGGACCTGTGTGTGGCGTGTTCAGGCACTGGCGAGACCGCGATCACGTGTCATCGCGCACGCCAGTCTCAGCAGGTGGGGGCGAAGGTCGCCGCCATTGTGGCCGCCCACGACACCCCGCTGGGCTCGAAGGCCGACATCGAGATTGTCCTTCCCGCGCCCACCAAGCGACGGGCTGGTGGGTCGGGTTCGCGCCAGTTCGGCGCCTCGCTCTTCGAGCAGTCGTTGCTCGTTTTTCTCGACGCCGTGGTTCTCCTTCTCCAGGAGCGCCGTGGCGCTTCTGCGGAAAGCATGTTCGCCAGGCACGCCAACCTCGAATGAACCCCAAGCAACCTAGCAACAGCCGGGCGACTGCGCTGGCGCTCCTCGTGGCGTGGCTGGTCGTTTCGGCCACCGGTTGCCGCGCTCAGCCGCCGCGCCTGGTGAAGGTCTACGAGGCGCGCGGCGCGATGGGCACCTACGTGGCGATCACGGTCTTCGCGCCCTCCGAGGCACTCGGCCGGAAGGCCATCGAGGCCGCCTTCGCGCGAATCGAACGAGTCGAGCAGGCGGCCAGCACCTACCGACCCAACAGCGAGGTCTCGAGGCTCGTGGCAGCGGCCGGCGGGCAGCCGGTGGCGATAAGCCCTTGCCTGGCCGCCCTCCTGCGGCGCGGCACGGAGATCGCCGAGGAGACCGACGGGGCATTCGACATGACCTGCGGGCCGCTCGTCATGCTGTGGCGGAAGACGTGGAAGCGCGGGAAGATGCCGAGCGCCGCACAGGTCGAGGCGACCAAGGCGCTCGTGGACCGTCGTGCTTTGAAGCTCAGCCCCGACGGGAAGAAAGCCCAACTGCTCAAATCGGGCATGAGCCTCGCCCTCGGCGGGATAGCCAAGGGCTACGCGGTTGACCAGGCCGTGGCCGCGATTCGCCAGGCGGGAATCACCTCGGCGCTAGTGGACGCCGGGGGCGACATCTACGCCCTCGGCTCCCCGCCTTATCGCAACAGGTGGCTCGTCGGGGTGCGAGACCCCGGGCACCCGGACGATATCCTCCCGAAGGCCCTGGCGGTTGCCAACCAGGGCGTGGCGACCTCCGGTGACTACCTCCAGGGTGTGAAAATCGGGGGGCGCACATACTCGCACATTCTCGACCCTCGGACCGGGCAGCCGGTGGAGAAAATGGCGAGCGTGACGGTCGTCGCGCCCGACGCCACGACCGCCGATGCCTACGCCACGGCGGCGAGCGTCCTCGGCCCGAAGAAAGCCATCGAGTTCGGCGAGAGCCATCCCGGGGTCGAAATCATGGTGATCCATCGCGAAGGTAAACGGCTCGTGCAACTGCGCACAAGCGGCTTCGCGCGCCTGGAGGTTGTCCCGGAGAAAGAGGACTGATGCCGACGATAAGACCGTTTCGCGCACTCCGCTACGCCCCGGCCGCCGGAGAACTGGCGCGCCTGGTCGCTCCGCCCTACGACGTCGTTGACGACGAGACGTTCTGCCAACTGTGCGCGCGCAGTCCCCACAACGTCGTTCGCCTGACCCTCGACCGGGGTTATTCCCGTGACCTGCTCCCGCGCGACGAATGGTACGACCAGGTGGCCGGGCTGTTGGAAGAATGGGTCGCAACGGGCCTTCTTCAGCGCGACGAGCAACCAGCCTTCTACCTCTATACCCAGCGATTCACCCACGAGGGCAAGAGGCTTGACCATAAACTCCTGCTTTGCGCCTTGAGGCTCGAGCATTACGAGACCGGCCGCGTCCGGCCCCACGAGAACACCACGCCCGGGCCGAAGGCCGGGCGCCTGAAACTCCTGCGGGCCTGTCGGACGAATCTCAGCCCCGTCCTGGGCCTCGTTCCCGACGAGGCGGGCGTCCTGAACCGCCGCCTCGAGGCGCTCCAGGAGGCCCTCGCGCCCGCGTGTCGCTTCACGGACGAGGAGGGCGTAAGCCACGAACTTCGGCTGGTCGTCGAGCCTGCGGAACAAGAGTCGCTGGCCGCGACGCTGGCTCCCTTGCCCTTCTACATAGCCGACGGCCACCACCGCTACGAGACGGCATTGGCGTTCGCCGAGATCGAGCGCCACCGCCTGGGCAATCCGCCCGAAGAATTGCCCTCGGACTACGTGTTCGCGGCCTGCATGTCGGGTGGCGACCCCGGGATGGTCATCCTGCCGACCCACCGGGTGGTCCACTGGGATGGGGGGCCGGATGCTGCGGCGCTGTGGGCTGCGGCCCAGGAGCACTTCGATCTTGTTGCGCTGAACGCCGACGACGCGGAGGAGGCAGCGAGCGTCCTGGCGGGGGAGGGGGGCTCGCCGGCCTTCGTGCTCTATGGGGGCAGGCAACTGGGATTCGCCCAGGCGCGGCTCCGCGACGAGGGGGCGATGGACGACGCGCCCTGGCGTCCGGGGTCCGCGCTGCGACGGCTCCCAGCCGCCGTCTTCGACCACGCCTTCGTGGGGAAGATGCTGGCCGGCCTCGACAGGCGCGTAGAGTACACCCCGGACGGGCGTCGCGCTGTCAATTTGGTGGACAGTTCCCCCAAGGCTCTGGGATGCCTATTGCGGGGGGTGAGGCCGGCGGAGTTGATTTCGGTGGTGAATTCCGGGGAGCGAATGCCGCCGAAATCCACGTATTTCTGGCCTAAGCCAAAAACTGGCATGGCGTTACGTCCCCTGGACGGGTTCTGAAGAAAATTTCTGAGAGTTGGCTTGACAGGGCGCGGAGCCGGCGTATAATTACCATTGGAGCTTGGCATAAGCCTCAGGCCTTTTCGAACCGAGAAAGGGGGTGAGAGAGATGAAGAAAAGGCAAGGCTTCACGCTCATCGAGCTCTTGGTCGTCATTGCTATCATCGCAATCCTAGCGGGCATGCTCCTGCCCGCGCTGGCCAGGGCTCGTGAGGAAGCCAGGCGCATCCGGTGCCGCAACAACCTCAACCAGCTAGCCAAGGGCATGGCCACCTATCTCAACGAGCATGGTGACAACCGCTTCTACCCATGGCCGGCTGGGCGCGAGGGCTGCGGGGACGAGGACAACCCCGACTTCGGCGGCGCCGAGTGGCTGGCCACCTTGTACTGGACGCGCGTCCTGCCCGACCCCGGTGTCTACATCTGCCCGAGCTCGCCCGATAGCAACGAGAACGGGCAAAACCTCGGCGACTACGGCTGTCGTAACGAGGAAGGCGACTTCGAGGCCGGCAGCGACAGCAAGCTGAAGGAAGAGGCGGTCAGCTACGCAGGCATGGGCGCAGAGAGCGTCGCGGTCTACGAGAGGACGAAGCTCAACCGCGATCCGCCGTCCGACTACGTCGCCATCCGCGACGACTTCCCGCCCAACGAGCCCATGGCCTGCGACGACACCGAAGGGAGTATCAACCACGGTGAGAGGGAGAACGGCGGCATGAGCGTCCTGTTCTTCGACAGCCATGTCGAGTTCTGGACCCACACCAAGGTTGACCTCGAGGAAGGTGTCGGACAAGGCGACCTGGTTGCCCTCAGGAACTAAACGTTCCGCGTGACCACCGAGAATAGCCCGCCCTCGTGGCGGGCTATTCTTTTGGTCCGAGCCGCGCGAGCCGCTCCCCGATGTCCCGGCGCGCCGGCGCCAGGCGCCGGGCCGCCAGGAGTTGTTGGCGAGCCGCCTCGGCCATCCCTCGCTTCTCGTACGCCTCCGCCAGCCTCAGCCGCGGCTCCGCCCGCTCCGGCATTATCCGCACGACCGTCTCGTAAACCCGCAAGGCGCCCTCCTGGTGGCCGCGTGCCGCGCGCCGGCGAGCCAGCGGCACGTAGAGCTGCTCGAGCCCGGCCTTGACCAGCTCGAGATGCTCGGAGTCGGTCGAGGCGGCGCGGCCCCATGCCAGGGCAACCGTCATATATTCCTTCCAAGCCAGTTCGTAACGCATCGCATCCAGATACTCAGAAGCCAGCCCAACCCGAGTCACCGGGATGTCCGGCCACTTCGACACCCCGTCGCGCCAAAACGTTCGACCATTTCTCCACACGGCGTTTCGCTCGTGGGTCAGGACTGCGAGCATCGCCACGATTGCGACGCAGCACGCGGCGGCGAGCCTGCGCCGCGGCAGACCCCCGACGATCTCCGCACCCACCATGCAAAGCCCCACCAGCGGCAGATACAGATAGCGCTCGGCCACGAGGGTGCTCAGCGGCACGAGATTTAGAACCGGCAACAGCAAGACGAGAAACCACCCGAGGCCGAAGAGCGCCACGTCCCGTCGCCGCACCGCCGACCACAACGCCGCCGTCACGCCAACCACGACCAGAAACAACGCACCGATCAACAACCCATCCCGCGCCCACGTCAATCCCAGGTCGCCGTGGGGCGTGGACAGGTTTACCGGGAAGAAGATCAGCCTCAGGTACTTCGCCAGTATGAAAGGCACGTTAGCAAGGCTGGCGTCCAGCGCCTGGCTCTTGACCACGCCAGCGCGTTTCGCCACGACGACGTGGACGACCACCAGCCCGGCGGTCAATAGCGCATGGGGTAAGCAGGCGGCGAGGCGGCGCAAAGTCGTCTCGCCCCCCCTATCGAAGACCACGACGAGCAGGAACAACGCAGCGGGGAATGTCATCGCCGAGGGCTTCGAGAGCAGAGAACATAACAAGAAGACCAGCGAGAGAGCGTAGAGCGTCCATCCACGCCAGCCCTCGCGTCCCTCGTGGTGGACGAACGCCAGAAGGCCGAGCAAGTAGAAAAACCCATATTGCACATCCCGCCGACCCGAAACCCATGTGACCGATTCGGCCTGGACGGGATGGACAGCGAAGACCGCCGCTGCGAAAAGCGCCACCACGGGGCGCCGGACGACCCACAGGACCAGGAAAAGCACGAGCACCACGTTCCCGACGTGGAAGACCACGTTGGTCAGATGATATCCGAACGGGTTCAGGCCCCAGAAGTGGTAGTCCAGGGCGTAACTGAGTTCTCGGAGTGGCAGCCAGGTGTCGTTGCTCTGATAGATGAAGATTCGCTTTACGCTGTTCCAGGACAGCGACCTGATCCTCTCGTTCTCCTGAACCAGGAACCAGTCGTCGAATGAGACGAAGCCATCGAGAAGCGCGTTGGAGAACGTGGCCGCGGTCAGGACAACGAGCGCGATGACGCACAGCGAACAAGTGAATCCGCGCGAGGGGCCGCCCCATCTTGGCATTGTCGAGGAAGCGATGTCCCCGGGCCCGCTGCTCAGTTCCGCGTGTCGGCTGGGCATTTGGGATTGGTTACCCGCTCGCATCCGCGGCTTCGTCCGCCTTGCGGAAGCGGCGATAGGCGCCGCTGCGGCGCAACTCTCTGAGACCCTCGGGCAAGCGCGGCACCGCCACCTCGAGGCCCCCGCCCCCGGGCAGGAGGAAGTCGGTGTTGTCTATCTGGTCGAGCAAGTAGCGAGACAGGCGACCGAGCGGCGCGCGCGCCACTCCCAGTGCGCGGCGTCGTTCCGCGCTCTGACGCGAGGCGTAGGTCAGGTAGCGTGGGACGAACTCGCGCATGAACGCGCGCAGTTCCTCGTTCAATTCCTCGCGCAGGCCGCGGAGGTCCTCGCGCGCCTGTTCCATCTCGGCGAAACAACCCATGAGGTCCGTCGCCTCTTCCGGGCAGGCCTCGGCGATGTTGTCCCAGTAGTTCAGGGCCACCAACGCCAGCCGCCCATCGCGTGTCTCGAAGCGCGCCTCGTCGCTGCGGCGGACCTTCATCTCGTAGTTGATGCGGGTGGTCTCGAGGGCCTCCGACCAGCGGCTGAGGGCCTCGGAGAAGCGCTCGGCGGTCTGCCGAGCCTGGGCCAGGGCCTCGGCCACGTAGGGGTCCTGTTGGGCCATGGCCGCCCAACGGCGCAGGATGGTCCTCGTCGCCCCCTCGCCTTCCTCGGTTGCGAAGTGGATGGCGCTGCGATGCTCCGAGCGCTCGTTCTCGACCAATTGGCCGACCGGCAAGTCGGCCAGGAGGAGTTCGCGGAGGGTCTCGTAACCGACCCTCGAGGCGCCCGCCTGTCCCACACGGCGCGTCAATGGCCCCGAGGAGAGCTCCATGAGGGTCCACTCGAAGGTCTGGCGGTCGAGCCATTCGGGGTCCGGGCCTATGGCCTCGCGGAGGCGGAAGAGCGCGTAGTCGCGGCTGCACGAGTCGAGAGCCTTTCTCGCCCGCTCGAGGTCCTTTCGCGCGCGGCGCAGTTCCCTGGTCATTGCGCGGCTGGCGGGCGCGGCCTCGAGGTCGGCAGTCAGGGCCTCGAGCCTGGCCACCTCCTGGCGCAACTCCCCGAGCCGCTGCCGACGCTCCGCCACCGCGCTCGTCAGGTCTTCCTCCATCCGTGCGCTCACTGTTCCTGCCGACGCTTCTTCCTGCCTCGCCGGCCCCCGGGCGGCGCGGGCAGGCCCCGCTCCTTGACCAGAGCCAGGCTCTCGCGAGCCGAGTGCTGCTCCGCCTCCTTCTTGTTTCTGCCCCAGCCAGTTCCGTATTCCACCCCAGAGATGCTCGTTACGACCCGGAACGACTTGGCGTGGTCCGGTCCGGACTGCTCGATGACGCGATAGACCGGGGTGCACCCACACTCGCGCTGAGCGAGTTGTTGGAGGAGGGACTTGAAGTTTTTCTTGTGCTTGTGCTCCTCGGCGCGCTCGATCTCGGAACCGAGCACACGGAGGATGAATCGGCGCGCCGCCTCGAAGCCCCGGTCGAGGTAGATAGCGGCGATGAGCGCCTCGAGGACGTTTGCCACCACCGAGTTCGGCAGCCGGCGCCCACGGTCCATGCCGCGGCCCACCGACAGGAACTCGTCCAGACCCAACTGCCGGCCCTGACGGGCAAGGGTCCGCTGGCTGACCACGACGCTCTTGATCGTGGTCAATTCACCCTCGGTGTGGCGCTGGTAGGTGGCGAAGAGATGCTCGGAGACCACCATCCCAAGGATTGCGTCGCCGAGGAACTCCAAGCGCTCGTTGCTCGTGCCTCGCTGTGGCTTGTTGGAGGAGTGAGTGAGAGCCTGAACCAGCAAGTCAGGGTCTCGAAAGCGGTAGCCTATGGCGTGCTGACATGCCTCGAGCTGCTGTTCGTCCATTGCCCGCCTGTCGTTCTGCACTCTCCTCCCACCGCGAATTTAGCAAAACGCGCCCGGACGATCAAGATAGGCCGGGGCGCGGACCGAAAAAATCAAGGGCCGTCCCTCCCGGGGGCCGCTTCGCGTGGGCACTGGCACGCTTTTGTGCACCGTGGGTTTCCAATGCAGGCGAGAAGGAGAAGAATGTGCAGGAAAGAGCGCATGGCCCCAAGGCGACTCGAGCCACAGGGCCAGCAACCCGAGGGTGTCGAGGCGAAACATTCTTTTCCTTCTCGCCTGAGGGATGATTGCGGTGCAAAAAGCGTGCCAGTGCCCACGCGGCGGCCCCATCGGTCCACCCCGCCGGCTCACTTCATAGCCTCAGACCTTCCAGTCCTCACCCCTTCCAAGACAGCGGGGCGAGGAGTGAACATGCAATCTTGGGTCGCTCGCGCCGTGGGGAGCGTGGTTGCGCGGCGATCTGGCCACGAATATACTCTCTGGCCGAGGACGGGGCAGCGACGTTGCTAAGGAGAGACTGGAATGAGCGTGCTTGGCCTCGACATCGGCACGACGGGCTGCAAGGCGGTGGTCTTCGCCGGGGATGGCACGATACTCGCCTCCGCCTACCAGGAATACCCTCTGATTTTTCCGCGTCCGGGCTGGGCCGAGATTGACAGCAACCTCATCTGGCACAAGGTCAAACACGTCGTCGGCCAGGCAGCGAGCGCCACTCCCGACCCCGTCGAGGCGCTCAGCGTCTCGGTCTTCGGAGAGTCGTTCCTCCCCGTCGCACGCGACGGCTCCCCCCTCTACAACACCATCCTGTCGTTCGACGCCCGCGCCCAGGAACAAACCGACCGCCTGACCGAAAAACTCGGGCGCAAGCAGATATTCGACCTGACGGGAATGCCTCAGCACTCAAGTTACACGGTCAACAAGGTCGTCTGGCTCCGAGAACACCTCCCCGAGGTCTATCGCCAGAGTTGGAAGTTCCTGCTCTGGGAGGACTACTTCTTCTTGAAACTGGGCCTCGAGCCGCGAATTGACCACTCGCTCATCGGCCGCACCCTCGCCCTGAACGTCAGGACCAGGACCTGGGCCGAGCCGATCCTCGAGGCGGCGGGCCTCGAGCCCGACCAGTTCGCCATTCCGTGTCCATCGGGCGAGATAGTCGGCGAGGTGAGCCGCAAGGCCGCCGACGAACTCGGCCTACCCGCAGGGGCGAAAGTCGTCGCCGGCGGACACGACCAGCCCGCCTGCGCGCTCGGGGCCGGGGTGGTTGACCCCGGCGTGAGCACCGACACCACCGGCACCGTCGAGTGCATGACCATCGCCATGGCCGAACCGGTCCTCACCGATGCCATGCTCCGCGCCAACCATTGCGTCTATCCCCACGTCGTCCCCGATCGCTACGTCTCGCTGGCCTTCGTCTACTCGGCGGGCAGCGTCCTGCGGTGGTACCGCGACCAGTTCGGGGCCAAGACCCTCGAGGAGGCCGAGCGGACGGGTCGCGACGTCTACGACCTGTTGATCGAGCGGGCGCCCGAGGGCCCGATAGACCTCTTCCTCCTTCCCCACTTCGCCGGGACGGGCACGCCCTACCTCGATTCGGATTCCCGCGGTGTCCTCGCGGGCCTGACACTGAAGACCACCCCCGAGGAGATCACCCGGGCCATCCTCGATGGGGTGGCCTTCGAGATGCGGGTGAACCTCGACTCGGTCCGCTCTGGTGGCCTGAGGGTCGAGAAGTTCAACGCCATCGGCGGCGGCTCGCGCTCGGACCGATGGTGCCAGACGAAGGCCGACGTCACCGGCCTGCCCGTCGAGGCCCTCGATGTCTCCGAGGCCGGGTGTCTGGGAGTGGCCATGCTGGCCGGCACTGCGATCGGCCTCTGGCCGTCGCTCTCCGAGGCGATAAGCCGGTTGGTGAAGGTCCGCAAGTCGTTCGTCCCGAATCCTGAGCAGCAGCGGCTCTACGACCGCGCCTTCGAGGTTTACCGCCGGCTCTACCCCGGTTGCAAGGACCTCGCCCACGCCATCTCGGCCCTCGCCGCCGAACTCCACGACCTGCGCGAGGGCCAGGGCTGAAGCACCTTCGGCGTGTAGTCTACCGTCAGGACGCTCCTTTGCGAGGCCGGTTCGCCAGGGTTGGGACCTCCCCACGGACTGACACGGACAATCACCGACGAACACGGACCTTCCCGCC
>CAYYCI010000051.1:0-12599 GCA_964470215.1 uncultured Planctomycetota bacterium | reverse complement strand
AGGCCACTAGGCCCTCAACCTAGCGCGTCTGCCAATTCCGCCATCCCGGCGTCGCTTCCCAGATTATACCCGGCCCCGCGCCTTTTTCAAGGGACCAAAAGCCCCCCAGCCGAAAACACCAACGGCAACCGCGCCCAGCACGATTGAAAGCAACCACCGGAGCGGACTATTCCGGGCGCTTGCGCGGCGGGCCTGGCTGGCGCGACCGGGGCGGCGGGAAGTCCCGCCGCTCCAGAACGAGCCGCAATTCCTCGGCAAGCCGTCGGAAAACAGGATATCTCTTCAGCAATCTGGCCATGTTCGCCCGGCCCTCCTCGCCGCGGTCGAGGCCGTTGAGCACAGCCACCTCCATCACGCCATAGGCCAGCGCCAGCCGCGGATCGTTCTTGACCATCTCCTCGGCCTCGCGGAAGAGCTCGGCCGCCGTCGCCGGGGTCCCCTCGACTATCAGTCGCCGCACCACCTCTCCACACAACACCATCGCCAACTCCGGCTCATCCACCTCGACCGCGAGCTTGCGGAACATGTCGCCCACCGCCTCCTCGGGGAGTATGAACACCCCTTCCGGCAACGGCACCGCGCGTCGCCATCCTGGACGCCGCTCGCCCGAGTGTTTGAGCGCTGCCGCCACTCTCATCGCCATCCCCACGACCGCGCTCGCCCGCCCTTCCGGGCCCCTGCGGCCCGGCGGAAGGCGAAACACCTCCGCTGGCCACAGAAGGCTGATGCGCACGACCTCATCCTCCGGCACAACCCGTTCGCGCCCACCGTCCTGGAGAGTGAACTTGCCCTCGGAGTAGCGGAGGTCGTGGCCTGTGACGAGGCCGGTTTTCGTCCGCACCACGACCCACGACTTCAGGGGGCGTGGCGTGCCGAGCGGCCTCTGAGAGCCGATGGCAAGAGCGAGCGCTATCGCAGCGAAGACCGAGCCCAATGTTCCGCGCCTAGTCCGCCGCCCCTCGCCTACAATGATATCTCCCTCTCGCGCGAACCGCAACCGCCATTACGCGCGGTCGCCGGCAAGCTCCAGCGGCCATGCATCCAGCGATACCGTCTCCATCGCGGTTCTTGATTGCGCGCGCTGGCCGCCTTATAATCGTGGGGTGAGGAGAAACCAGTGATCGGTTGCACCAAACTGCTCTGTGGGACAGCGACTGTGGCGGAGGTGATGCGGCGCGACGCTGCCGCGAAGCCCCATCTGCTACAGTTCACCACCGCCAACCGCCCTATCGTGGTCTGGAACGTCACCCAGCGTTGCAATCTGGCCTGCGCCCACTGCTACTTCGAGGCGAGCGAACGCGCGGGCCGCGACGAATTGACAACCGAGGAGGCCAGGGCGTTCATCGCCGACCTGGCCGAGATGCGCTGCCCCGTCCTTCTTTTCTCCGGGGGGGAGCCGCTCCTGCGCGAGGACGTCTTCGACCTCGGGCGCGAGGCCGCCGAGAAGGGCATCCGCACCGTCCTCTCGACTAACGGCACCCTGCTCACCCCACAGGTGGCCCGTCGAATCGCCGAGAGTCGCTTCTCATATGTCGGGGTGTCGCTCGACGGTGGCGAGGCCACCCACGACGCCTTCCGCCGAAAAAAGGGTGCCTTCCGCCAGGCAATGGCGGGCATTCGCAACTGCCTCGAGGCAGGGGTGAAGACGGGGGTGCGCTTCACGGTCAACCGTCGGAACGTGGCCGACCTTGACGCCGTCCTCGATGTGGTCGAGCGCGAGGGAGTGCCGCGGTTCTGCATGTACCACCTGGTCTATGCCGGCCGAGGCCGCGAGATGGTCGAGGACGACCTCGACCTGGCGACCGCTCGCCAGGTCGTCGAACACATCCTGGAGCGAACGGCGGATTTCCATCGGCGCGGGGTCGAGGTCGAGATACTGACGACCGACAACCACGCCGACGGGGTCTTGATCCTCCGCCGCGTGGCCGCCGAGCAACCCGAACGCCTCGAGGAGGTGCGCGAACTCCTCCGCCGCCACGGCGGTTGCTCGGCAGGGACGAAGATGGCCAACGTGGACTCGCGCGGGAACGTCCACCCGTGTCAGTTCTGGGGCCACCTGAGCCTGGGAAACGTCCGCGAGCGGCCTTTTTCGGCTATCTGGGCCGACGAGAGCCATCCGCTCCTGGGGAAACTGCGGCGGAAGGCCGATTTCCTGACCGGCCCGCGCTGCGGCACCTGCGCCTACAAGAGCCTCTGTGGTGGGTGTCGCATCCGGGCCGAGGCCGTCCACGGCGACATCTGGGCCGACGACCCCGCGTGTTACCTGACCGACGAGGAGATAGCCGGCGAGCCCCTGGGCGCGACCCAGGAGAGGGCCACCTGAACCGCGGAGTGAGGCGATGGCGTGGTTGAAGCGGCGCGAGTTCCTCGAGAGCGTCATCGGCGCCGCCTCCGCGCTTGCGCTCGCCGCCGAGGCGGGGGGCGAGAAAAGCCGCGTCGTCGCCGCCCGAGGCAAAGCGGTCTTCAAGGACCGCGACAGCCTCGACCCGAAGGCCGTGCAGGAACTGGTGGACAGGGCGGTGGCCGCCTGCCTGGGCGAGAAGGACCCCCAGCGCGCCTGGAAGAGCCTGGTCAAGCCAAAGGACGTTGTGGGCATCAAAGTCAACTGCCTGGCCGGCGCCCGCCTCTCGACCCGCATCGAGGTCGTCCGCGCGGTGGCAAAGGGGGTCCAGAGCGCCGGGGTGTCCCCGCGCAGCATCTTCGTGTGGGACAGGAAACTGGGGGACATGGTCCGCGCGCGCTACCCGGTGGAGGAGCGGAGCGATTTCATCTGTATCGGCAACGACCACAGGAACCTGGGCTTCGGGCCGCCCATCATCCTCAAGGGCGTCATCGGCTCGCTCTTCTCCCGGCTCGTCACCGACGTCTGCTCGGTCATCATCAACGTCCCTGTGCTCAAGGACCACGACCTTGCGGGGGTGAGCCTGTCGCTGAAGAGCGCCTTCGGGGCTATCCACAACCCCAACAAGTACCACTTCGCCACCCTCCACCAGGCCATCGTGGATGTGAACCGTGTGGAGCCGCTGCGGCGGAAGACAGTTCTGCACATCTGCGACGCGACCCTCGGCTGCGCCCACGGCGGCCCGACCCCTTCGCCGAAATGGCTCGAACGCCCGGGAATGGTCTTCGCGAGCCGCGATCCCGTGGCCCTCGACGCCGTCCTCTGGGATAAGATCGAAGAACTTCGCAAGGCCCGCGGCCTGCGCTCGCTCGTCGGCTCGAAACGCGAGCCGGCACACATAGCGCTCGCCGCGAGGGCCGGGCTGGGAACGAACAAGCGGGGAGATATGGACCTCGTGTCCATCGAGGTGTGAGGCATGGCCAGTAAAGCATCGCGGCGTCGTTTCCTCAGGACCTGTGCCGTTGGCGGCTGCGCGCTGGCCGCCGGAGCGGGCATCAACTACGCCCTCAGGTCAACCGCCGCCCAGGGAGGCGACCTGGTGCCGAGGCTCGGCGGCATCTTCCAGACCCCCGAGGCACGCTTCTACGAAAAACTCGAGGAAAACCGAATCCGCTGCACCCTCTGCCCGAACGACTGCCACGTGGGCGACCAGGAACGCGGCTATTGCGGCGTGAGGGAGAACCGGGGCGGGAAGTACGTCACGCTCGTCTATGGCAACCCCTGCGCGCGCCACATCGACCCGATCGAGAAGAAGCCCCTCTTCCACTTCCTCCCGGGCACCTATGCCTACTCGATAGCCACCGCAGGGTGCAACATCGAGTGCCTGTTCTGCCAGAACTGGGAAATCTCCCAGGTTCGGCCCGAACAGACGCGCAACCTCGACCTTCCGCCCGAACGCCTCGTGGCCGACGTGCGGGCGCCCAGGACGAGTTTCTTCACCCGCAGGCCCATCCGCGCCAGGACGATCGCCTACACCTACACCGAACCCGTGATTTACTACGAGTACATGTACGACACGACCGTCCTGGCGCGGAAGAAGGGCATCGAGAACGTGATGATCTCGAATGGCTACATCTGCCGCGAGCCGATGGAGAAACTCTGCGAGGTGCTCAGCGCGGTGAAGATAGACCTGAAGGCATACACCGAACGCTTCTACCGCGAGTTGTGCCACGGACGCCTCCAGCCCGTGCTCGACACCCTCAAGGTCCTGGCCAAGAGCGGCATCTGGTTCGAGATAGTCTATCTGGTGATCCCGACCCACAACGACAACCCGCGCGAGGTCCGCGAGATGTGTAAGTGGATAGTGGGCGAACTAGGCCCACACGTCCCCGTCCACTTCACCGCCTTCTACCCCACCTACAAACTGCGCAATCTGATGCGCACCCCCGCGAGCACCCTCGAGCGGCTCCACGAGGTCGCTCGCTCCGAGGGCGTTCTGTTCCCCTACGTGGGCAACGTCTCTCGCCCGGGCGGCCACCCCGCCGAGAGCACCTATTGTCCGAAGTGCAAGCGCCGCGTCGTCCACAGGGTGCGCTACCTGGTGACCAGCGTGAACATCAAGGACGGCAAGTGCGCCTACTGCGGGACGAAAATCCCCGGGGCATGGCACGGCGTCGTCAGCAAAGGCTAATTCCCTCGCCGTGAGCGACTGGCTGGAAATCCCCGACTGGAGCAAGGTCTCGGAGGCGCTCCCCGTCGAGGGACCGCCGGGGCGGCCCGGGGCCGAGCTACTGGCCTCGGCCGACCGCCTCTACTGCGACGGCGAGTTCCTGGCGGCCGCGCGCGACTACCGCCGCGCCCGCTCCCACGAGCCAACCCTCTTCGATGCCTGGGCGTGGGAGGTCTATGCCCGAGTGCGGGGCGGCGACCCCGACGGGGCCAACGCCTGCGCCGACGAGGCCCTCGGGACCTACGGGCGAGTGCCCGTCTTCTATGCCGCAAAGGCCCTCGTCCTTGCCCATCACGAAAAGCCCGACGAGGCGCTCCAATACTCGGATATAGCGGTCAGACACGCGGATGCCAACATGCTCACGTGGCTGAGCCGTGGCGAGGTCTTCCTCGCCACGCGGGCCTACGGGGTCGCGAGCGGGGTGGAGCGGTGTTTCCAGGAAGCGAGCGCCCGCGACCCCAGTCGCTGGCGTGCGAAACTCGAGGCCGCCCTGGCCTTCTTCCACTGGCAGAACTATCCCCGCGCAATCGAGCGCCTGACCGAACTGGCCCAACTGGTTCCTGGCAACCCATTCATCGAAAAACTCATCGGCGACTGCCACCGTCAGAGCGGGGAACTGGCGGCCGCGCGGCAGGCGTACCAACGCGCCCTCGCCCGCAGGCGGGACTACCGCCCAGCCCTGGATGCCCTGCGGGCCATGAGCTTCTGGGGAAGGATGCGTGCCGGCCTCGGCAGATTTCTGGGGCCTCGGCGCAAGCGCTGACGGAGCGAAAAGTTCCAAATCCCAAATCCCAAACGTGGAGCCGGAAAGGAGCAGGTCCCGCCGCTTGCTCAACTATGATCTCGGTAAGCGGTCAACGAGGCAGAGCCGGCCACGGGCCTTCGACCTCGCTGCTTGGGATTCGCGCCTCGGGACCTGTCAACTGGCTGTTTGTGATTTGGGACCTGGAGATTGGGGCTTCCCGCGAAGCGGGCGCTAGGGGCCTTCGAGCCGCCGAATGTCCAACCCGCCCGAATGTCGCAGGGTGATCAGATAAGAGGCGCCTTTGACCGGCCTCGTGCCCACCGCCTCGATCTGCGCCACCCGCACCCCCTGGGCCTCGGCCTCGCGCGGGTGCGCGACCCAGCGCCAGAACTGTCGCCAGAGGGCGACCTCGAAGTCGCTCGGCTCCCCCGCGCCGCGATAGGCATCGGGCACGAGGCCGTCGGATGCGGCGAGCAGGGGGCCATCGCGCGGCTCCTGGGCCGACCCGAACGCCCTTCTGAACAAGTGCAGCGATTTCCCACGCAGCGGGTCCCCGACCTTGACCGCGTCGTCGAGGAACTTGATCACCAGCGCGTCGAAGTAAGCCTCTTCGCCCCGCAGCGTGAAAATCTTCGGCGGGAGCGGCTTCCCATCCCGGCCGAACTCCGTGAACTCGAAGACGGTGAGGAGAACCCCGTCGGGGTCCCTCGACTGGTCGAGGACGCGGACGCGAGCGACGCGGGTGTCGGTGGTCAGCCGACCGACGAAAGCCTCTAGTTCGGCGCAACGGGCCTCGAGGCGACGGGCCTCGGACGACAGGCGCCGGTTCTCTTCCTGGAGTTTTGCCAGGCGGTCGGCCAATGCCTGCCTCTCGCGGGCCTCGCGCTGGCGGGCGAGATAGTACCTCGCGCCGCCGTAGCCAAGCACCGCGAGGATCAACAGCGCGAGGAGATTGGTCGGGCGGAACGCCCGGAGCACAGCGAGCACCCGCCAGCCGCCGCTTTCGCTCATGTGGCGTCCTCCAACCGCGTGGCGATGGTATCAGAGGGCCTGCACGGTTTCAAGATGTCGCTGTGCGGCTTCAGGGCTTTTCCTTGGGGGCGGGGGCTTCGGGCTCGGGCCTCTTGCCCGCAGCGGGCTTGGCGGTGAGTTTCTCGAGGAGTTTGCGCGCGTTCGGGAGCAGCTCGCTCTTCGGGAACTTCCGCTCCAGTTCGCTCAGGTAGAACCTGGCCCTGTCGGCATTGCCCAGGGCGACGTAGCACTCGATGACCTTCGCGAGCGCGGCCGCGCGCCACTTCGGGTAGCCGTAGCGGATGTCCACGGTCAGAAACTTCGCGATGGCGTCCTTGAGTTTGTTCTCGAGCATGTCGCATTCGGCCAGGCCGTACTGCGCTCTGGCTGCCAGTTCGGTCTTCGTGGCCGCGATGACGGTCTTGTAGGCGTCGCGGGCGTCGTCGTAGGCGCCGAGGTGCTGGGAAGCGAGGCCGAGGCCGTAGGTGGCGTCGAGTTTCAGTTCGCCTTCGGGGAACTTCTCGAGGCAGGCGCGATACGCCTTCAGCGCGTCGCCCCAGCGCTCGAGGGCCTGGTAGGACTGGCCGGTCTGGTAGAGGGCGCGCTCCTCGAATTTCGCCGACGGTTTGGCCTTCAGGGTGGCCTGGAAGCGCTTGAGTGCGGCGGAGTGTTTGTCCTGTTTCTGGAGGATCAGGCCGACGAGGTAGTGGGCTTCAGCGATGAATGGACTCTCGGGGGCCTTGGCGATCAGTTGGTCGAAGGTCTCGGCGGCGGCGTCGAGTTTCTCGGCGTGGTAGAGTGCCCAGGCGAGTTTGTAGAGTGCCTTGGCGAGTTCGTCGCCAGTCGCGCCCTTCACGCACGCGCGGTACTGATCGGTGGCCTGGTCGTAGCGCTTGGCGTCGTAGTGGTACTCGCCGAGGAGGAAGTGGGCGCTGGGGGCCAGGTCGCTGTTCGGAAACTCGGCGGTCAGGCGTTCGAGCGCGGTGGCCATGGCCTTCTTGTCTTTCAGGTCGCGCCTGGCCCACGCCAGGTCGTAGAGCGCATCGTCGGTGAAGTCGCTCTTGGGGTTTTTCTCAAGGAAGGCCTCGAGGGCGTCGGCGGCCTCCTTGGCCTTGCCGGCGGCGTAGGTCTCGCTGGCCGCGCGGTAGGAGGCCTCGGTCGCCAGGTCGCTGGTGGGGTATTCGGCGGCGAGGCGCGCGTAGAGGGCCGCGGCCCCGGCGTGTTTCTTCTGTTCGGAGCGGATGGCCGCGGCAGCGAGGAGGCCAGGCGGGGCGAGCTGGTGCTTCGGGAACTTCTCCACCAGGTCGAGGAACGCCGCCACGGCCTCGTCGAGTTTGCCGAGTTTTCGCAGCGACCACGCCTTGCCGTCGTAGGCCCTGGGGGTGAGGGCGTGGGCCGGCGGCGCTTTCTCGATGAACTCGCCGAAGCGCGCCAGGGCGTTCTGGTAGTCGGCGAGCTGGTAGAGCGATTCGCCAAGATGGAGGAGGGCCTCGGGGAAGTTCTTGTGATCCGGGTATTTCTTCAGGAAAGAGGCCAGGCGGTTGGCCGCTTTCTTGTAGTCCTTGCGGTTGAACTCCAGGAGCCCGAGGTCGAGCAGGGCGAGCGCGGCGTAGTCGCTCTTGGGGTATTCCTTCAGGCAGCGGGCGTAGAGGCTCGCGGCGCGGTCGAGGTCGCCTTGCTGGTCGGCAATGTGGGCCATCAGACACAGGGCCTCGGGCGCCAGGTCGCTCCCGGGGTGTTTGGCCACGAGTTGTGCGAACGCCTTGGTCGCCTCGTCGGGCTGCTTGAGGTTCTTGTGGCACCAGCCGATACGGTAGAGGGTCCAGTCGGCCTTGTCGGGCGGCGGGCCGACCGCCTGGAGTTTCTGGAAGGAGGCGAGGGCGGCCTGGAAGTCGCCGGCGGCGAACTGGAAGTCGCCCAGGGCGAAGAGAGTTGGTTTGTAGAGCGGGTGGTCGGGCTTGTAGCGAGCGACGAACTGGCTGGCGGCCTCGATTGCCTGGGGGAGTTTGCCCTGGTCGCGACGGCAGAAGGCCAGAGCGCTCAGGGCGTCCGCAGCCACGGGGTCGTCTCCCGCCTGGGCGATCACCTTCTGATAGGTCTCAACGGCCTGGTCGTAGCGCTTGGCGGCGTAGTAAGCCTCGGCCAGGCCGAAGAGGACGCGGGGACGGATGGCCTTCAGGCTCTTGGCCTTGGCCGCTTGCGAGAGAGCGGCGATGGCCTCGTCCTTCTTGCCGAGTTTCAGGAGGCACAGCCCGCGCGCGTAGGTCGCCTTGTCAGCCAGCGGCCCCTTCTTTACGACCGCGAGGGCCTGGTCGAGGGCTTTGATGGCGTTCTCGTGGTCGCCTGCACACAGGAGGCTATTGCCGGCGTTGTAGAGCGCTTCGTCGCGAAGGGGGCTTTGGGGGAACTCGTCCACTATCCTCTGGAAGGCCTTCGCGGCATGGGTGTAGCGTTCCTGCTCGAAGCGCGCCCGGCCGATGCCCATCAGGGCGCTGTCGACGCACGGAACACTAGAACGCTGGCAGGGCGTCGTCGGCCAGTTGCCCGGGGAACTGGTCGAGGAGCCTCTCGAAGGCGGCGACCGCCTCGTCGTATGCCTTCAGCGCGAGGTGAGCCTCGCCGACCTTCAGTTGCGATTCGGCCGCGACGGGGGACTTGGGGAACTTCGCCACCACCTGGGCGAACGCCTCGATGGCCCCCTTGTAGTCCCCCAACTCGAAGCGGCACCAGCCCAGCGAGTAGTGAGCGTAGGGGAGGTGTTCGTAGCCGGGGTAGTTGGCGATGATCCTCGCGTAGGCGTCGGCGGCCTCCTTGTAGCGCTTGGTCTGGTAGAGCGCCTCGCCGGCTCGGTGGAGGGCGTTCGCGGCGAAGGCATAGTCGGGCGCCCTCTTGACCAACCCCAGGAAAGCCTGTGCCCCTTCGGGCAGTTTTTTCTGCTTGAGGCAGGAGTCGCCCAGGAGGTAGAGGGCCTTCGGGGCCTCGTCGGTCTTCGGGAACCTGGCCAGGAGGTCCCGGAACGTGGCCTCGGCATCCGCGTAGCGCTTGAGGGCGTGGAGGCACCAGCCCTTGCGGTAGAGCGCGACGTCGGCCTTCTGGAAGTCGGGCCTGGCGGTGAGCAGCCGCGAGTAGGTCTCGGCCGCCAGGTCGTACTCCTTGCGCGCCATGTAGCCGTTGGCCAGGTTGAAGAGGTCGTCGGCCTCGTCGGCCTGGATGCTCGTGCACAAGACAAGTGGGACTAGAAGGGCGAGACTTCGAGTGCGCATCATCCGGAGCCCTTTCGCCTCGGAACCGCCGGAAATCCCCCCGCCCGGTCAATTTAACAATTCGTGGTCGGCTGTGCAACGTTCCCGGGCGGCCCGGCTCGAGCCGAGGTGTAATTTCTTGCATGGCCGTGCGCGCGGTTGCAACACGCGGGGACTGGTCTATATAATTCGCGTGGCAATGAGGAAGACGCCCATGTCGCTGCGCGTGGGGAAACTGCCGGCGGAACTCCTGGCCAGGATGCTGGAGATGTGCCGCGACGACCCCCGGGTGGTCGTGCGCCCGGGGATAGGGCTGGATGCCGCGGCGCTGGCCTTCGGCGACAAGTTGGTGGTCGTCAAGTCGGACCCGATCACTTTCGCCACCGACCAGATCGGTTGGTACGCGGTGAACGTAAACGCCAACGACGTGGCGTGCCTGGGTGCGCGGCCGCGGTTTTTCCTCGCCACGGTGCTCTTGCCCGAGGGCCGCGCGGACGAGGCGCTGGTCGAGGCGATCTTCTCCGACCTGGCCGCCTCCTGCGAGGAACTCGACGTGACGCTCTGCGGCGGCCACACCGAGGTAACCTACGGGCTGGACCGCCCGCTCGTCGTGGGCCACATGGTCGGAGAGGTGGAACCGGAGCGCCTCGTTCGGAACGAGCGCGCGAGGCCGGGCGACGAGGTCCTGCTGACGAAAGGAATAGCCATCGAGGGCACGGCTCTCCTGGCACGCGAGAAGGCCGACGAACTGGCGGGCCACCTGCCGGCCGAGGCGCTCGAGCGCGCCCGCGGGTTCCTGCGCGAGCCGGGTCTGAGCGTCGTGCCCGATGCGATGGCGGTGTGTGGCGCGGTCCTGCCCCACGCTCTCCACGACCCCACCGAGGGCGGCCTGGCCACCGGCCTCCACGAGTTGGCCGACGCCGCGGGCTGCGGGCTCGAGGTGGATGTGGGAGAGGTGCCGGTCTTCGAGGAGACCAGGCTCATCTGCGACCATTACGGCCTCGAGCCGCTCGGGGTGATTGCCTCGGGCTCGCTTCTGGTGGTCACGGCGCCGGAGCACAGCGATGCTGCGCTCGCCGCCCTCGAGGCCGCCGGGGTGGAGGCGCAGCGGATCGGCCGCATCCTGGACCGCCGAGAGGGGGTGATGGCTATCGGAGAAGACGGACGAAAGCCGCTGCCGCGCTACGACAGCGACGAGGTGGCGCGGCTCTTTGCGAGAGAGGCTTGACGACCAGCCACACAGGCGCCAGCGGCCGCGGCCCCAAATGTCGGGTAGCGGACACCTCCGAGACCACGGTGTGCGATACTCGATGTTTCGGCGCGGGCGCTGGTCGGGCAGGAGAGACCAGCGTGCGTTTTTGCATCAACCCGGTCACCTTCGGCGACCCCGGCTACGTGGCATCGCTCGAGGCCGCTGCTGCGGGGGGATTCGATGCGGTCGAGTTGTGGTTGCCCCACGTCGAGCGCTATATCGAGGAGGGCCACAGCGCCGCCGAGGCACGCGCCGTGCTCGACGAGGCGGGCCTGAAGGCCGCGGGGGCGTGTTTCGTCGCGAGGCTGTTGACCTCGACCGGCCAGGCGAAGCGGGAGGCGTTCGACCTGGCGAAGGCCCGCTTCGAGCTGTGCCAGACGCTCGGGGCCGAGACGATCGTCTGTGTGGCCGACGGGCCACAGCAGCCGACCGCCGACGACTACAGCCAGGCCGCTGAGCAGGCCCGCGAGGTCGGGGACCTGGCGTCCAGTTTCGGCCTGACGGTCGGGCTGGAGTTCGGGGCCGGCGCTCCCTTCGTGGGAACCCTGGCCACCGCCGCAAGGGTCGTTCACGAGGCCGAGCACCACGCGCTGGGCATAACGTTCGACTTCTTCCATTTCTACACCGGCGCGAGCAAGGAGGCCGACTTCGACCGCCTCAACGGTGTGCCGATTCTCACCGTGCATCTGACCGACGCCGAGGACCTCCCCCGGGAGATGCTCCGCGGCGGCCACAGAGTGTTGCCGGGGCAGGGGTGTTTGCCCGTCGAGGACCTCGCACGAAAACTCCAGGAGGTCGGCTTCCAGGGCTACTACTCCCTTGAACTCTTCAACCCGGCTCTCCGGGAGCGCGACGCGGCGGAGGTCGCTCGCGAAGCCCACGAGGCGTGCCAGCGGCTGGCGGACCGCCTGGGCTGAGAGAGGCCGATGGCCAAGACCCTCCTGGCGCTCGCCACATACAACGAGCGGGAGAACCTCGAGCCGCTGGTTCGAGCCATTCTCGGGCTGGGAATCCCGGACCTCGACATCCTGGTGATTGACGACAACTCGCCCGACGGCACCGGCGCGGTGGCCGAGGAGTTGGCCACACGCCATCCTCGACTCAGCGTGCTCCACCGCGAGGGGAAACTGGGCCTGGGAACCGCCCACGTGGCGGCGATGCGGCGAGCGATCGAAGGGGGCTACGAGTTCCTGGTGACGATGGACGCGGACTTCTCCCACCACCCGCGCTATCTGCCGGAGATTCTGGCCCGGGCCGGGGACAACGACCTGGTGATCGGCTCGCGATACGTGCCGGGCGGCGGCTCGGAACACTGGGGCCGGGCGCGGGTGTGGATGAGCCTCGGGGCCAACGCCTACGCGCGCCTCCTACTGGGGCTGAAGCCGCGGGACTGTAGCGGCGCGTTTCGCTGTTACCGCGTCGCCATGCTCGAGCGGGTGGGTCTGGACGACGTGGTGGCGCGCGGCTACGCCTTCCAGGAAGAGATGGTCTTCAGGATACAACGGCTCCGTGGGCGGATAGAGGAGGTGCCGATAGTCTTCAGGGAGCGTCGGGGCGGGAAGAGCAAGATGTCGGCCCGCGAGGTCGTCGGGCTACTGGTGGCTTGCCTGAGGTTGCGATGGCGACAACTTCGCGGGCGCCTGCCGAGGGCCCCGGCCGCTTGACGGACACACCACGGAGGAACGCGAACCGACGCGGACGAGGTTGGAACGCTGCGGCTTCCGACGCTCGGGGACTATTGGTCTTTGGATGCCTCGGCGGCCAGTTCGGCGGGGATG
>CAYYCI010000050.1:0-12599 GCA_964470215.1 uncultured Planctomycetota bacterium | reverse complement strand
TCCTCGACCAGGTCGCGGTCGAGTTTTCCCGCTGCGGCTTCCCCGCGGAGAATCTCCGCGGCCTTCTCGTGGGACATGGCCTTGCGGTAGGCGCGGTCGTTGGTCAGTGCGTCGTAGATGTCGCTGATGGCCATTATCCGCGCCGAGACCGGGACCGCCTCCCCGCTCAGGCCGTCGGGATAGCCGGAGCCGTCGAGTTTCTCGTGGTGGTGGCGGATTAGCGGCAGGGCGCCGGCGAGGGATTTCAGCGGCCTGCAAATCTCGTAGCCGATCACGGGGTGGCGCTTCATCACCTCGAACTCCTCGGGGGTCAAGCGTCCTGGCTTGTTGAGGATCTCGTCGGGCACGCCGATCTTGCCGATGTCGTGGAGGATGCCGCCGTAGCGGACGGCGGTCAGTTCCTCTTCAGGAAAGCCTGCCAGGCGCGCCAGCGCCACCGCGCGCTCGGCCACCCGCTCGACGTGTTCCTCGGTGAAGTGGTCCCGAGCCTCGATCGCCCGTGCCAGCGAGAAGATCACCGTCTCGGCCTGCTCGAGGTTGTCGTTGAGGATCTTCATCCGCAGCAGCGAGCGGATGCGAGCCGAGAGCAAAGCGCGGTTGAACGGCTTGTTGAGAAAATCGTCCCCGCCGGCCTCCAGCGCCCGGATGTGGTCCTCGGTCTTGTCGAGCGCTGTCATGAAGACCACCGGGATGAGCCTGAGAACCGGGTCGGCCTTCAACTCCCGACAGACCTCGAGCCCATCCTTCCTGGGCATCATGACGTCCAGGAGGATCAGGTCGGGTGGGTCGGCGCGGACCCTCTCGAGCGCTTCCACCCCGTCGCTCGCCTCGATCACCTGGAAGCCAAACGGCTGGAGGAAAAGCCGAAGGGCCTTGCGGTTCGCGTCAATGTCATCTACTACCAGGACCTTGCGGCCTTGCGCTCCGGGAAGTTCCATGGCACCTCGCTTCGAACCTCACACAAGGTACCCACTCCCATCTGAAGTCTAGACCGCCCGGCGCGCGTTGTCAACCCCCACGATCTGAGATTCCCCGATGCTTGCATAACTGATCTTCCTCGGTCCTTATCCACATTTCTCATACGTGTTCCCCCACCCATCACGAGAGGGTTCTTGCCAGGAAAGTCACCGAGGTGTTGCCATAGTTTCGGAGGTCGCAGCGGCTCAGGACCCTAACCCTCTCGGGAAGGGTCGTGCGTTTGTCGTGCTGAACCACCACCAGGCCCTCGTCGGCGAGGTAGGATGAACCGCCGAGCGCCTCGAGCAACTCGAGCAATCGACCCGGCCTGGTGAAATACCTGTATGGCGGGTCCAGAAACACGAGGTCGAAGGGTCCGCATTCGGCGAGGCGGTCGAGGGTGCGGAACGCATCGCCGCGGATGACCGCGGCCCGCTCGGCCAGGCGCGTCGCCTCGAGGTTCGCCCTGATGGCCTGGACGGCGACGGGCAGGGCCTCGACGAAGCAGCAGAAGGCCGCGCCGCGGCTGAGGGCCTCGATGCCGAAAGCGCCGCTGCCGGCGAAAAGGTCCGCCACCCTGGCGCCCCCGACCCTCTCGCCCAGGATGCTGAAGAGCGAGGTCCGCAGCCGAGCGCCAGTGGGCCTCACCCTCAGACCGCGTGGCACGCGCAGCCGCACCCCCCGAGCGCTCCCTGCGATCACACGCATCCGCTCGCCTCCTGATCCGACGGCCGGATGGTAGCGCGCGCTCTGGTGCTGGTCAATTGCCCCGGCTGGCCTTACAATTGGGCGAAACCGCCGGCGGGACAGGGCTGTATGGGCCATCAGAAGGGAAACGGCTTGCCGCAGCCAGACCTTCCGGCCGAGGTGGTCGCCTCGGCCCAGGAGGGGGATGAGGCGGCCTTTCGGCAGGTGGTGGAACACTACCAGGGCTCGGTCTTCGCTATCGCCTGGCGAATGACCCACGACCGCGCGCAGGCCGAGGACCTCTGCCAGGAGGTCTTCTTGCGCCTGTGGCGCAAGTTCCACGCTTTCGACCCCGGCAGGCCCCTCAGACCCTGGCTTCTGAGGCTTGCGACAAACGTGTGTATCAACGCCTTGAAAAGACGCCGGGTACCGACCGCCTCGCTCAGCGTGGGCGAGGAGGACGAGGCACCCTGGGAACCTCCCGCCGCAGGACCAGGGCCGAGAGTGCTGGCCGAAGGGCGGGAGCTCGCCACCAGGCTCGAGGAGGCCATCGCCGAACTGCCGGAGGACTATCGCCTCGTCGTCACCCTTCGCCACCTCGAAGGGCTGGCCTACGACCAGATAGCCGAGACGTTGGGCTGGCCGTTGGGGACGGTGAAGGTGCGACTCTTCCGCGCCAGGGAGCGCCTTCGGCGGATGCTCGGGCCGGCCCTCGGAGAATCCTGATGGCAAACTGCGAACGCTCCCGCGAACTCGCTCAAGCCTACCTGGACGGCTCCCTGGCTCCCGCCGAGCGGGTCGCATTTGAGCACCACCTGGGCGCTTGCCCGGCGTGTCGCCGGGTCGTCGCGAGTTACCGGCGGCTGTTTGCCGCACTTGCCGAACCGGCCATCCCGGAGCCTGCCGGCGACCTCGCCGAGCGGACTCTGACCCGCATTCGGGCAGCGGCTCGTCGGCGTCGCGCCGCGCAGACGCTGGTGAGCGCCGCGGTGGTCGCCCTGTCCGGGGTCGTTGCGAGCCTGGCCTGGGGGCTGCCCGAGGTGCTCCTCGAGGCCATTGGCGAGTTCGACCCCCTGCTGGTCGCATCCTCGGCAATCGGTTCGTTGGTCGCCCTCGGAGAGACCATCGCCGACCTGTTCAAGGGGGTCGGTACACACCTCAGTTTGCGCCCGTGGGTTGGGATAGGCGCCGCGGCGTTGGCCGCCGTCGAATTCGCGCTACTGGCCTGGTGGCGGCTGGCCGCCGGCCGAAGGCAACGAGCGAGGGTCACACGATGAGAACGCGTCTGCTGGTCCTTGGTTTCGCCCTGGCTGCTGCATTCTCGTGCCCGGCGATAGCCAGCGAGGCACAGAAAGCCACGTGCGGACGCTCCGTGCCGAGTTGGGTCCGCGAGATACGCGAGATTCGCGGCACGCTTGGCGGACAGTTGATGTTCCGGGCGGCGCTGGCCAACGCCGTTGGGACTCTGGGCCTGCTCCTTCTTGCTGCGGCCCTGGCGCCGGCCCGGGTCGCCCGCGCCGAGCGGTTGCTTCGCCAGGCGCGGTGGAAGAGCGTAATTGTCGGGATTCTAACGGCGGCTCTGCTCCTGGCACTCGCCTTCATGCTCGGAGCCGCCGCGCGCGCCGGGGGAGCCCTGCCCGCCATCCTGGCGGTGGTGATCCTCGGGTTCCTGATCTGGCTTGCGACACACGGCCTGGCGGGCCTGGCGCGGCTCGTCGGGCGGCGGCTCTGTGGCGAGGGCGAATGCTCGGAATGGCGACTGGTCGCCATGGGCGGGCTGCCCCTCTGTGCCACCATGCTCATCCCGCTTTTCGGCTGGGCGCTTTTCATCTACTTCTTTTGCCGTGGGGTCGGCGCGGCCACACTGGCGCTTTTCGGCGCAGGCCCAGCGCTCCCTGCCGAACCCTCCGGCGGCGAGCAAAGCGAACCGCGCGGGGAATCCCCCCCGAGCGATTCCTGACGACGGCGAGAGGAAGAGGAACCGTCCCAGCCCTACGTTACCGTCCTGCGCGGGGGCGTATCTCCTCTCGATGGAGCACGGAGCCGGAGAGGGTTTTCAGTTCGACCGCCATGCGCGGCGGCTGGCGTGTGAAGGTCAACAGGATGTAGTTGTCCTTGCTGGCGATGAAAGTCGAGTGGGGGTCCGGATAGCGGTCACCCCTGCCGCTCAGAGAAACGTTGTAGTATGGGAATCGGTTTACTTCGGCTCTCTCGGCGTAGTAGCCGAACCCCGAGATGGCGATCGAGCCGCGGCTGAAAAGGTTGTGCCACATGCCACCAGCCCTGTTGCGTATGGCGGCGTTGCGCTCGTTGTAGAGGGTGACGACGAAGGGGCTGGTGGTCGTCTCCATCAGGTCGCGATACCATTCCAGTTGAGCCGAACCTTTCTCGAAGGGGTGGCAGGACTGCCAGGTGGTGGCGAAATCGGAGATGTGGTGGATGTCGAGCGCGATGAAGCGGACGCCGAAGTCGGGGACGTCGAAGAACCACTTCCATTCGTCGTCGGGCAGTTCGAAGAATCGGCGGAATGCGCTTGCCTCGATGTCGTAAACTGGCTCGGCGGGGGGCCTGGGGCCTCGCGGCCGCATCTGGTGGTCGTGGTTGCCGAGGACGGGCATCACCGGGATCGCGCGAAAAAGCCCAGGGTAGGCAGCCACGAGCCGGCGATATGCCTCGAGCGAGTCCCTGGCGCCAGGTCGGCTCACTTGCCAGAGGTTGGGGATGTTATCCCCCGCGGTCAGGAGCAGGTGGGGGTCGTCGGCCTCGATGGCGTCGAGTTTCGGTTTGCGCTGCCAGTTGGCCACCACCGCCACCCGCAGCCTCGCGCGAGGACAGCCCTTGAAGGACGCCAGGGCCGAGCGGCGGTTGCCGGTGGACACCCAATAGTGGTAGCGGACGCCCTTCCTGGGGAGCGGGATTTCGACGTGGTGGAGCCGAACGCTCTCGTGCTGGCGCACGACCCACTCGCAAGCCTCGCTGAGGCCATAGTGGACGACCGAGTCGCCCGCTTGTTCCGTTTCCCAGTTGACAACTATCTTGCCGGGGTCGTGTGAGCGATGGGTTAGCCAGATTCTGTCAATCGCGCGGCTGGAAGCCTCCGCAGCACCCACCACGCCGGCAACGGTTGGGAGCAACCCGACGATCTGGGCGATTAGCGAAGCCACCGCCTTCGGTTCCAACACCTGGCCTTTCGACACCCTGCCTCGTGCTCGCGCAGGCCTGCGCCCGCCTTGTGTCGCGGCCACTAAACCAGGTGCCCCACGCGCTGTCAAGGAGCCGGCAGCTCAGCCGCGGCTCAGGACGCGGGGCCCTGCGGCCTGCGGCCCGGTGCACAGGCAGATGGCGCCTGCGACGACGGCCGCCCCCATCACGAGCATCCCCGCGGCGAAGACCGTCTTGTTCAAAGCGGCGACCCACACTATCTCGCCGGCCAACCCCACCACCGTCCCCACTAACGCCAGCCACAAGCAAGTGGTTGAGAACGCCCGGCCCACTCTCGACCTGAAGGCGCTCGAGCCTACGGCCAAAAGGAACGCCAGGACAATGGGGAGAATCATGAAGGCGTACACCAAGTGGGCGCGGATGAACGCCTGGTCGTTCGCGGCGCCAGGCGCCGGCGGCTCTCCGCCTCCGAAAAAACCCTCGTGGAATTCGATGTAGACCCCCAGGGCAACCGCTCCGACGAACGCGCATGCCCAGTTTGCAAACGCCGCGGCGCGCACCAGCGGCCTCTCCCCACGCCTCGCCAAAGCAGCGATGAAGAAAAGCCAACCGAGCGCTCCGACGGTCAGCACCACGTCGTCGAGCGGCATCCCGTTCTCGCCCTCCGGGCCGCAGACGAAGAGCGTTGGCGGCTCCCAGCCCGCGAAGGCCGACACCAGGTATATCGCGGCCGCCCCGATCACGCTGGCGAGCAACAACCACGCGCCGAGCCGACCCGCCCAGCGCCGCCAGCCGCGCAACCCCTCGTAGCCCAGAAGCAGCGCCGCCAGGCCCACCAGGGCGGAAACCGTCGCCGCAGCAATCAAGTGGGAATGAGACGAGACGAGTCCCTCCTGGAACTCCGCCGCCTCCAACCCGCTGACCTTCATAAACGCCCGGGCACAGGGCAGCGAACCGATCCCGATGTCGGCGCCCCACCCGGCCATGTGTCCTAGTGGAGCGGCAACCAGCACCGCCGCCAGCGAAAAGATCACCGCCCACAGAGCGGCACTCGAGCGCCTTCGGAACGCCGCGCTCACGAGCGCTACCAGCAGTATCAGCGCGAGGACATCCGTCACCGCCATGCCGGCGACCTGCACCACCCCGACCACCGAGAGCCCTTCGGACGACCTCACCAGGCTGGCAGGCCCGACCAGGACCACCGCCGCTATGGCCGCGCCGGGGTAGAGGCGCCCCCGCAGCCCTCTCAGGTCGAGCGCCCAGACCGTCAGAAGACAGATCATCACCAGGAGGGGGACCATCAGGCCGTGGTAATGCATGGCGGTTGCGAAATCGAAATCCCCGGGCGCCAACCATGGCACTCGCAGCAGGAGGCTCAGGCACAGCGCCACAGCAATCCAGGCCGCCGACACGGCAAGGGCAAGCCCCGTCCAGTCGGTTCCTTCTTCTCTCATGGCATTCCCTTTCCGTTGAAGCGGCGTCCCGCGGGACCAGGCTGTCTACGATGATTCCCCAAAACCGTCGCTGCGGTAGCCATATCACATCCCAACCACGATGGCATGAACTCAGACATCTCCGCCTGAAGGCGGGACTACAAACCGGCGCATTCGTGGCTTGCAGTTCGGGCTTCAGGCGGTCTTGTTCGGCGCAACGCGCCCCCTGTGTGGCCTGCGTTCGCGCCATTCCACCTGAACCCGGATTCTCCCACACAGGCTAGCCGCCCTTGGCCACTGCCAGCCGGCACCAGGTGTAGAGCGCGTCGTACATCTCGAACTGGTGCGCCAGGTTCTCCTTGTCGTCGGGAAAGCGGATGCTGTAGCCGACGGCGATTGCCTCGAAGCCCGCGGCGAGAGGGTCGCTCTCGCGGTCGGGGGTGTCGGCCGCGTGGATTATCTTGGCCATCCTCGCCAGCGCGGGGTCGTTCAGTTCGTACTTCTCGATGATCGCCTCGAAGGAACACTTCCCGTCGTGGTGGCCGAGTTCCACGCCTGGCGCGTCGAACGGAATCGCCCCCTCCCTCTCGGCTACCTCGTTGACCTGGCTCTTGGGGACGAAGATGAACTCGGCCTCGGAGTCCACGAACCGCCTGATTAGCCACGGGCACGCCACGCGGTCAACGTGGACGTGCGAACGCGTCACCCACTTCACCGTTCGGCCCTCCTTCCGCCACCACCACGCCCGCATCCTAGAACCGCTCGTCGCCACTGTCAAACCAACAATCGCGGTCGGGTCTTCATTGTTGACTTTGCGTCCTCTCGACCGGTGGCGCTCGGCAACCGCCATTCGCCCAATGGTGCGGGCGGCACCCGATCCTCTGCTGAGGCTTCGCGGACGCCGGTCGGGGGCCGGGGGCAGAACTTCCGTCGTGCCGGGCACAATTTGCCGCGACCCCTCTGGTCTCCATGCGACAGGGGGGGGACAGAGGATGCCGCGGGCATCCGGCATTGACCGCCGCGCCTGCGGAAGGTAGAGTGTTCGATTAAGGGTATCGAGGCATGGACTTCCGTAGGGTCGCTCTCGCCACGAACTTCGTGTGGTTGACCTTCGCCCTGTCGGCGGGGGCCGATTACTACGTGGCACTCAACGGCAATGACGATATCCCGGGAAGCCGCGAGCGGCTTTTCAGGACGCTCCAGAGGGCCGTGGACCGCCTCGCGCCTGGCGACCGCTGCATCGTCAGGGGCGGGGTCTATCGCCAGACCGTGCGCATCGAGCGCTCCGGCACGAGCGACGCCCCGATCACTATCATGGCCTTCCCGGGAGAGCGGGTCGTCCTCTCCGGGACCGAGGCCGTGCCCGGGCCGTGGGAGCGCTTCAAGGGCAAGATTTTCAAAACCAGGCTCGAACGGCCCGTCCACCAGGTCTTCGTGGATGGCGTGGCGATGACCGAGGCTCGCTGGCCGAACATGCCGTTCGAGAGGCGTTGGGACCGCTCGGTCTGGCGGCCCTCGGCCAGCGGCACTCGCTACGGCCTGATGGTGGACCCCGAACTGGCCCAGACGGGCATTGACTGGACGGGCGCCATCGCCACTCTGAACATCGGCTCGTGGCAGACCTTCCGCCGACCAGTCTCGAGGCACGGCAGAGGCTCCGACAGGTTCACCTATCCGACCGACCCACAGAGCCGCCTCGCCCGCGAGAAGCCCCATCGCCCCGGCTTCGACCGCTACTTCCTCTCGGGCAAACTCGAGGCCCTCGATAGCCCGGGGGAGTGGTTCCTCGACAAGAAGACCCACACTCTCTACCTCTGGACGCCGGACGGCCGCACCCCGGCCGCCCACAGGGTAGAGGCCAAGGTGCGAGCCTACGCAGTGGCCGCCCGGGGAGTGAGCCACGTGGTCCTGAGCGGCTTCCACTTCTTCGCCACGACCTTCAAGGTCGAGAATGCCAGCCATTGTCGCATCGAGGGAGTCCACCTCCTCTTCCCACACGGCCTCTTCGACCCCCTCGGCCCGCCACAGGGCCGCGAACGGCACCCCGATGAGCCGACCGAGTGGGCGAGCCGGCGCTGGTTCGGCGAGACGAGCGTCGTCACCCCGACCTACCTCGGCGGGACGAAAAACACCCTGGCCTGGTCATCCATCGCCTACACCAACGGCGCCGCGCTGGTCGTCCACGGCTCCGAGAACACCATCGAGAACTGCCTTTTCCACGACATTGACTGGTATGGGCTGGACACCGGTTTGGCCCTCGACCTGCTCGGTTCCCCCCGAACTACCGTTCGCTATTGCACTCTCTACAACTTCGGTTCTTCCGAGGGGATTCGCCTCTCGAATCGCGCGCCGTCGCTGATCGAGTTCAACTACATCCACGACGGCGGCCGGTGCCAGAGCGACGGCGCGCTCATCCAGATGGGCACCCCACGAATCGCGGGCACCGTCGTCCGATATAACTGGGTCCACGACCACAACGCCTTCAACTGGGGCGGGAACGGCATCCGCGGCGACGATCGCACCCGCGGCATCATCGTCCACCACAACGTGGCCTGGCGATGCCGCAACAAGGGCATCATCGCCAAGGGCGATGGCAACAAGGTCTGCAACAACACCTGCCTCGACAATCCAGCCTACGACATCCTCGTCCCTCGCAACCGCCTGCCGGGCAAGGTCCGCGAATTGACAGAGCAGAACCGCAACTCCGAGGTCATCAACAACTGTGCCCGCCGCATCTCGGGCACTTACCGCTTCGAGAGACCCCAACTGCCGCCCGCCTGCAAGGTGGCCGCCAACTACACCGGTCCCGCCCCCATGCTGGTTGACCCGGCGAAGTTCGACTTCCGCCCCCGGCGCGGCTCCCCGCTGATTGATGCTGGCCTGGTCATCCCGGGGATAACCGATGGCTACCTCGGGAAGGCGCCGGACATCGGGGCCTACGAGTTCGGCGCCCCGCGTTGGGTTCCCGGGCACCGCAACGCCCTGTGGGTGCTCCCGGGGGAGAGGGGCTTGCGGGTCGCTCTGGCCATGCCGCCGGCGGGCGACCTGACTGTCGAGTTCTCGGTCAGGGGAGAAAAAGGGGCAGAGGCCCGGCTCATCTTCACCGAGCGCGAGTGGTGGAGACCCCGCGACCTGCCCATCGCGCCTCGGAGCGCCCCGCTCGGGGCGACCGTCCAGCAGACGGGGGAGCGCCTGTCAATCGAGGTCCCGGAGCGCGTTCCCTTCGCCGGCTTGCGCTTCCCCTTCCGCTCGTTGCCCTGAGGCCCCGCGGCCCACTGGCCCCAAGTTATCGCGCAGCCATCTCCTGGTTGATCGCCAGAGCGTTCCACATTATGCTCCGGACGAGAATCGGTGAGGAGAATCGGCCATGAGGCTTTCGTGCTCGGTCGTTCTTGTCCTTCTTTGTGGCGCGGTGGCGTCGGCCCAGCCGCAGCGCCACCGTGAGGCGGTGATCGTCCCGGTGCCGGGGAAGGTGGCCGTTGATGGCGACCTCGGCGACTGGGACCTCAGCGGGGCGCTCGATTGCGCATTCGACGAGTCGCTCAGGCCGAAGTTCGTCGTCCGAGTGGCCTCGATGTACGATGCCTCCGCGCTCTACATCGCGGCCTCGTTCAACGACGACACCCCGCTGCGCAACCGCCACGACCCGAAGGTCGAGCCGAATAAGGGCTGGGCCGCCGACGCCCTCCAGGTCCGCCTGTGCAGTAATCCAAAGGCCCCCTACCCACTGCCAAACTCCAACGACGACCGCATCTGTCACCTGACGATGTGGTTCTACACCGACCGCCGCGAGCCGGTGCTCCACCTCCAATACGGCATGGACTACCACGGCACGAAGGTCTGGGTGGGGAGCGAGAGCGGCGTGGCATTCAAGCGACATCCCGACGGCAAAGGCTACACCCTCGAGGCTCGCATCCCGTGGGAGCGCTTGAACGCGGCCGAGGGCCCGCCGAAGGCCGGCGACCACATCGCGCTCGTCGTCCAGCCACAGTGGAGCGACGCGAGCGGCTGGAAACAGGTTTGCACTTTCAACGATGTCGCCCGCCACGCGGGCTTCTCGTTCCAGGGCACCGGGATGTGGGGCAGGGCCTTTTTCTCGCCGAAGGGCCATCTGGCCCGCGCCGAAAAACCCAAGACCACTCAGCAGGCTCTCCGTCCCCTGACGCTGCGGGTTCCGCTTCCCGACCGCAAGGCCAGGTCGGTGAGCATGGCGGTCTACGACGCCCGGGGTCGCCTCGTGCGCACCCTGCCAGCGGTGACCTTCGAGAAAGCGGCCGCCAAGCGGGAGTTGGAGGTGCGCTGGGACGGCCTGGACGACGATGGCAAGCCCCTGCCGCCCGGCGAATACCGACTGAAGGTTCTCAGCCACCGGGGCGTTGGTCAGAGGTGGGTCGCCTCGCTCCACAACGCAGGCAACCCGCCCTGGCGGACCGACGACGGCACCGGGAGTTGGGGCGGGGACCACGCGCCGCCCATTGCGGCAGCCGCCGACGCGCGCCGCGTCTATCTCGGCTGGATGATAAGCGAGGCCGGCTGGGCCGTCATCGCCCTGAAAAACCAATTCACGCCCGACGGCAAGGTCCAGAAACTCTGGGGCCAACACCAGGTGCTCGACCTGGGCATCGTGGTGACCGCCATCGAGGGCGATGGCCAGAGGCTCTTCGTGGCGCAGGACGGCAAGCGCTGGGGCGAGCGCAACCCCTCCCGCTTCACCGCAGGCGTCGTCCTCTGGGACGCGGAGACCGGCAAGCCAATAAACTTCCCTTTCGGCAAGCGGGTCCTCGTGGTCAGCGAATGGAGCCCCTCGCTCAAACCACGGCTCCGACCCATCTGGGAACGACTGCCCGATGGCGACGTGGGGCCGCAGGACAAGGGCCTGAACCTGATGGGCATCGCCCTCGCAGGCGACACCCTCTACGCCTCCCTGAGGCTCGAGAACAAGGTCGTGGCCTTCAATTGGCGGACCGGCAAGCGCCTGCGCGAGTTCTCGGTCGAGCGGCCTGTGGGGCTGACCGTCGCCCGCGACAGCTCGCTCCTGGTCGTGAGTGGCAAGAGCCTGATTCGCCTCGACCCGGCCAGCGGCTCGGCTGCGACCATCGTCTCCGGGCTTTCCTCGCCGTGGGATGTCGCGGTGGACGGGGATGGGCGCATCTACGTGACCGACTGCGGCCTTGCGATGCAGGTCAAGGTCTTCGCGCGCGACGGCCGGCCCCTCGCCACCATCGGCAAGGCCGGCGGTCGCCCCTGGGTCGGGAGATACGACCCCGAAGGCATGCTCATGCCCGCAGGTATCGTCGTGGATGCCACGGGAAAGGTGTGGGTGACCGAGAACGATGACGCGCCGCGGCGAGTTAGCGTGTGGACGCGGGACGGGCGGCTCGTGGCCGACTTGCTCGGCCCCGGTGCCTACGCGGTCGAGGGCATCGCCGACCCCAGAAAACCCGAATGGGTCAATGTCCACAACACCATCTTCGAGGTCAACTACCGCACGGGGGAGACCAGAACCATCGCCACGGTGGTGCGGCCGAATCTCCAGGGCCTCCAGTTCACCCAGGATGGCGGCCACATGGGCCGCGCGCTCAAGTTCCGCCACCTTCGCGGCAAGACCTACGTGGTCCACACGGGTCGCGGCGCGGTGGTCGTCTATCGCCTGCGCGACGACCTGGTTGCCGAGCCGCTGTGTGCCACAGGCGACTGCGGCCACCTGCGATTCCACCTCCCGGGATGGTTCCTCGAGAAGTTGAAGCCCAAGCCGAACACGACCTTCCGCTGGCTCGACAGGAACGGCGACACGTTCGTCCAGATGGACGAGATCGAGGTCGAGCCAGTGCCCACGACCGTCCGAAACTACTGGGGGCCGTGGGTTGATGACGACCTGAGCCTGTGGTGCTCGCGCGGAAACGAGGTCTATCGGGTGGCGGTCAAGGAATGGCTGCCCAACGGGGTGCCCGTCTATCCGATGCCCAGCGAACAGAAACCGCTCTTCAGGACCCTCGGCGACCGCGTCCACTATGTGATGCCCGGGGAGGGGCGGGTCTACGTCCTCGAACAGAGCGGCGGCGGGGCGCGCGGCAGCGGCGCCAGGTGGCAGGCCATCTCGGCCTACACCCTCGACGGCCGCCGCCTGTGGGCCTACCGCCGGGCGTGGCTGGGCTTCGGCCTCGAGGCGCCGCTCGCAAAGCCAGGCGATGTCGTCGGCGCAATGAAGTTCATTGGAAAGGTCACCATCCCGCGCTTACTCGCCAGGGACATCCGCCTCGTGGCCGTCAACGGCTATTTCGGCCAGTTCAACATCCTCTCGGGCGATGGCCTTTGGGTGGCCTCGCTGTGCAAGGACAATCGCTACGGGCCCGTCGCCGA
>CAYYCI010000049.1:0-12754 GCA_964470215.1 uncultured Planctomycetota bacterium | reverse complement strand
TTTGCAGTGGCTTGAGGTCGCTGATAGCCCTGTTGGCTTTCGGCGCCCTGTTTGCCTATGTCGCCAAACTCTCGCTGTGGCGAAAACTGGCTCTCTTCGCCGCCGCCGTCCCGGTCGCAATCCTGGCGAACATGTGGCGCATCGTCACCCTCACCCTCCTGGCTTGCTACCACGGCTCGGAGGCCACCCACGGATGGGTCCACGACGCGACCGGCTACGGGATTTTCGTCGTGGCGTTCATCCTGTTTTTCGCCTTCGAGCGGGTGCTCAGAAAATTCGAACCTTCGCAGCCATTCCTTGAGACGGAGGGGGCGAGATGAAAAACTTGCGAACCCGCTACCTGGTGGCGATAGCGGCGGGCCTGGTGGTCGCCCCTTTGGCTCTGGCGCTCCAATACAGCGCCCCGCCCCCCGCCGACGTCGGCTCGGTCAGCAAGGCCATTCCAAACACCCTCGGCCCGTGGAGGGCGGTCTCCGAGCGCGGACCGACCGATCTGGAAAAGAAGATACTCGAGACCGACGCCATCTTCACGCGCACCTATGCCAGCGGTGATGGCGCCGAGTGTGACCTCTCGGTCGTCTACGCCAGGGACAATCGCCGCGTCGCACATCCCCCGGAGCTTTGCTACAAAGGCTCCGGATGGAGCGTCGAGGAGAAGAAGGTCGTCGAACTGTCCATTGACGGACGTCCGTTCCCGGTGAACCGCCTCCTGCTGGTGCGCGGCGGCGCCAGGCTCTGGGTGTATTACTGGTATAAGGTTGGCGGTAAGAACTCGGCTAGTTACGCCCTGATGCAGTGGAACATCATAAAGTCCCATCTCCTCTTCCATGCCAGCGACAGCGCCTTGATTCGCGTCTCGGCCTTCTCGCCTGCTCCAGACCGGGACAAGGTGGTGCTCGCGGCGCTCGACCGTTTCGCCGCTGTCGCCGTCCCTGCCGTCCTCCGCGGATTGCCTTGATCGTGTTTTCATCCGTCAACATCATGTTGACGAGCGGAAACATGCGGCTATCTGCATATGCGATGCAATCTTAGGTTTTAATTATCGTTCGCGCGGGCCTACCAGCGTTGACGATCGTCAACATGGCCGGCGATTGTGGAGAGAACGTGGAAAGTGTCCCGCGCGCGGGCGGAACGCAAGAGATGGAAACGCCTTGAGTTACGAATTCCCCGGCATTTACGCTCCATAGGCCTGACTGCGGCATGCGGTTTGCTGCTAGAACGAACTTCGGTTGGAAAACATTGGGTGGAGGACGCGCGGGTGGTGCCTACCGAAGAACGACGCCGCTACCGCAGGCTACCTCTGAAAGTCCCCGTGCTTTTCACGATAACCACCAAGACGGGGACAACGATCACCCGGTCCGGCATCACTGGGAACGTCAGTCCCGGTGGGGTCTTCTTTCGCACCTCAGCCGCTGGCGATCTTGAGCCACAGCAATCACTTACGGTCAAGCTACTCATCCCGCGCGGCTCCGACCCGTCCGAGGCGACTGTTTCCCTCTCTGGTGAAGCCCGTCTGGCCTGGAAGAAACAATTCCCACAGGAAAGCCCAGGGGAGGCCTCTGAGCGGTGGGGTGTGGCAGTGCAGTTCGTCGGTAGGCCCAGCGTGGACCTTTCGACTGTTAGCGAGATGTTTGGCACCGCCTGAGGGCCTCTGGCGGTCTGATTGCTTGGAAACTTGTCCGCATTACTGGACGAGCGGCCGCTAGTGTGTAAGCGTCGCTATCCATTGATCTTGCGGCCCGCATTGCCGCCCGCCGTCCTGCCATTAGTCACGTATTAGACACTTGACGGGTCGCTTTGGGCCACAACGGATTTTGCTACCGCGAACATAGGTGGTTGGGCGCGTTGAACTTGTGTCTTGGTGGCCCCCGGCGCGCGCGCCTTGGCTCGTTTGGCATGCCGCTTGCACCTCAGCACAAAGTAGGGTAGGGAGGCCGAAGGAGCGCAAAGGCCAACAAAATGCCAGAGCCAGCAACGATTCTGGTTCTCGGGAGCGGAGCCGGCGCCCTGTACCTTAGTTTCCTCCGCCGGCGTTACGCGGAGTTCAAGCGAGCCGTTGACATCCTCTTCGCCTTGCCGACCCTCATCATCGCCGTCCCTGTCGTCGCCGTTCTCGCCGTCCTGGTCAAACTCACCTCCAAAGGTCCCGCCTTCTACGTCCAGGAGCGAGTCGGCAAAGGAGGACGCGTCTTCAAGATAGTGAAACTCCGCACCATGGTCGCCGACGCCGAGAGCCGCACCGGCCCCGTGTGGGCCCGGGCCGACGACCCGCGCGTCACCCCGCTCGGCAGTTTCCTCCGCCGCACACACCTTGACGAACTCCCCCAGATCTGGAACGTCCTCAAGGGCGACATGAGCCTCATCGGTCCGCGGCCCGAGCGGCCCGTCTTCGTCGAGAAGTTCAAGAAGGAAATCCCAAACTACACCGACCGCCTCGCCGTCCGACCGGGCATCACCGGATGGGCACAGGTCAATCACGTCTACGACCAGACCATCGAGGACGTCCGAAAGAAGGTCGAATACGACCGCGAATACATCCAGAAGATGGGCTGGGCAATTGACCTGAAGATCATCGTTGCCACCATGGGTCGCATGCTCCACCTGCGCGGCGGCCCCCAGCCACGCGAGCGCCGAGCCACCACCTGAGCCCAACCCCATCACAGGTAAGAGCGAATCCGCGCCAACTCGCGCGGAAGGTGCTCCTCCCACCCATCCTCCCAGTTGATCCACTCCCCGCTCAGGAAGCCCTCGTAGCCTGCCCCACGGAGCAACTCCACCGCACGGCGGTGGTCCACCACCCCTTCGCCAACGGGACACAGCCGGAAACGCCCCTCCACTTCCTTCCCGTCGTGGAAGTGGCAGTGGCGCACCCACGGCCCTATCGCCGCGAACGCCTCGTCAATCGTCATCCCCGCCCGCACCGGGTGCATGATGTCCCAGTTGGCCTGGACGTTCGGGTGGTCCACCGCCCGCAGGAGGCTCGCCAGGTGGCGCGCGTCGCGCCAGGCGTCGTGGGTCTCCACACACACCACCACCCCGGCCGCCCCCGCTTCCTCGCCCACCTGCCTCAGCGACTCCGCCGCGACCGCCGCCGCTTCCTCTCGGCTCATGCCCTCCGGGATGTTCCCGCCGAAAACCCGCATCCGCCCAGCGCCCACCTCGTCGGCCAACTCGATGAGCCGCCGGCTCTCCTCGACCATCGCCGCTCGCTCTCCGGGGTCCGCCAGAACATAGCGACACGAGGTCGCCAGACAAGCAATCTCCACCCCAGCGTCCTCGGCCGCCTTTCGCGCCGCCGCGCGTTCTCGAGGTGACGCCTCCGGCTCGATCCCGTGGCGGTGGCCGGCCTGGGCGCGCGGCTCCACCCCCTCGTAGCCGAAGCGCCGGGCAACCTCCACAACCTTCGCCCACTCCAACTCCGGACACGAGAAAGTCATGAAACTGAACTTCACCGACCCGCTCCTCTCTCCAAAGCCCTGAACCGCACCGAAGCCTGGCAGCCCCAGGCTCCCCGGTCAAGAACTGATCAGCGCCGAGGACGTGATGGCGTGCACCACCCCGTCGTTGGTCTTCAGATACGCAACACGCCCGCCGCTCCTCACCGCGTCGCACGAGCGGATGCCGGCCACCGACCGCACCGGCGAGCCGCGCTCGACGTCCACCGCCACCAGCCGGCCCGACCCCGACGAGTCCACGAAACACAGCACGTCCCCTACCACCGACAGCGGCCCACAGCCCGACACCTCCAAACGCCACAGCAACGCGCCCGACCCGGCCTCGAGGGCGGCAACGTCGTGGGGGCCGCGAACGAAGAGCCGGCCGCCGTGGACCAACAGGTGGCTCGCTCCGAGGCCCTGTCTGCGCCAGACCGCCCGCCCCTCCACAGGCTCCACTGCGAGGGCCTCGCCGACGCCGGAAGAGACCCTGCGCGCGAGATAAACAACTCGTCCATCGCTGGCAAGCACCGGGCGCGAGAGCCGCGACCCCTCGCCGAGACCGAGAGTCCAACGCACCGAGCCATCCTGGGAGCCCAGGCAGTAGAGTCTCGAGGCGCTCGCCACGAACAGGGCATCGCCCAGCGGCAGGGCCGCCGAGACCAGCCCCCCCTCGGCCTGGAACCGCCAAGCCAACTTCCCGCTCCGCGCCTCGAGCACCCGCACCTCGCGGCCGACCGACCAACAGAGCCTCTCGCCCGCAAGCGGGACCGGCCTGGTTGGCGCCTGACGCCAGGCGCCGCCGTGGCGCCAGAGCACCAGCCCGCTCTTGGCATCCAGCGCCACCATCCCCAGGCCCCCGCCCTCTGCCCGCGAGACGCAATAGACACGGCTCGCGTCGGCCGCCAGATAGCCCACCGCGCCCACCGCCGAGCGCCAGAGAACCCGCCCGCTGGCCGTCGCCACGGCAACCACCTCGACGGGGCGCTGGCCCTTGAGGCAGAACATCACCCCCTCGCGCACCACGACGCGGTCCGCCGCCGAGGCGGGGGTTGCCCGCACTCGTTCCACTCGCCACCTCTCGCCGAGGGCGCCCCACGGCTCGTTGGCGCCCCGCGCCCCCAACAGGGCGGAGACCACGAGCGCCGCTGCCGCCGCAGCCGCGGCGGCCCCGAGGGCCACCCTGCGCAACTTCGCGCGGCGGCGTTGACGCCGCATCTCACACGCCACCGCCGAACGCAGCCGCTTCTGGAAGCCCCCATCCGCCGGGCGCGCGCCCCCTCTGATGGCCTCGACGATGGCGCGCAGTTCGGCCTCGGCCTCCCGGCACTCCCAACAACTGCCCAGATGGCGCTCCACCGCCTCCCGTCGCTCGGCCTCCAGGCCGTCGAGCACGTATAACTCGAGCGCTTCACGAACCCGCGAGCAATCCATCTCGGCATCCACCTCAGCCGCTCTCCCATTCGTCATGGGATACGTTCCGCGGTGCTGCGCGGGGACAGCGCTTCGTGCTCCGCGCCCGCGGCGGCGACATCGCGCCGGACGAGCCGGCGCAGGCGCCGCAGCGCCCGCTGGGCGCGCTTCTTCGCCGCCTCCTCCGATATCCCAAGCGAGGCCGCCACATCCCTGAACGCCAGGCCGTGGAGAACCCGCAGCGTCAGGACCGCCCTGTCGCGCGGCGGCAACAGCCCCAGCAGGTCGCTCGCCTCGAGGCCCGCGTCCACCTCCTCGTCTCGGCGCGGCTCGCTCGCCAGGCCCCTCAGTGCCCGCTGCCTCCTGGCGCGCCGTCGGAGCATGTCCGTGCACACATTCCGCAAGATGGTGTAGAACCAGGTCGCGAAAGGTCTGGAAGGCCGATAGCGCTTGCGCGAGCGGACGAGCCGCAGGAACGTCTCCTGGACCGCGTCCTCGGCGAGGCCCCGGTCGCCCGTTATCCCCTCGGCAACCGCGAGGGCCGGGCCGCTGAATCGCGCGACAAGGGCCTCGAAGGCGCGCTCATCGAGCCGCCGCTGATAGCGCCGCATCAGCGCCTCGTCGCTCGCATGGCCCTGGCCGCTTCCCATCGTCAACCTTTCGCCTCGGCCCTCGCCACCGGCAGCATCCTACAGAGAATTGCCCCTGGCTTCAATCGCGGCGGCGTGGCTGAGGCACCGCCTCTCCTTTCGGGGTTGGTCGTCGAGGGAGGGAGCCGCAGGTTGTGGGCGGGCCGTCCCGGGCCACGGCGGCGTGGGGCAGAGCGGCCTCGCCCGGCTCGGGATTTCGGACTCGGAGCGTCCCCCGAGCCGTACCCGAGCAGGGCGTGGGAACGAGGAAGAGGCGCGCCAAGGGCGTCCAACCCATACCTCCCGCGTAGCGCGACACTTGCGTCTTCTCGCCGGGGCGAGCGCGGTCGCAGTGGCGAGGCCCCTTCGCCCGGGTGCAGGCTTGCTCAATCCCTGTGTGGCACGGACAAAATGGCTTTGTTTCGCAGAATTAGTTTTTCCGCGAGGGGAGCAGCGGCCCGTCTGCGGCGGAAATGGCTTTGTTTCGCAGAATGGCCTGGCGCTCCCCGGCGCCGTGGCCACTGCCGCCGCTTTGCTTCTCTTCCCAGGCCCTCCAGGTCCGATCCACTGTCCCGATCTTAACGGAAAATGGCGATCTGTCAAGGTCAAAAATCACCCCCGCAGGGGCCGACCCTTCGTGTTGACCGACGCGGACGGGCGGGTTGGGGAGTGGCGGCCTGCGGCGAGGGGCTGTGGGTGGGGCGTCCCGCCTCGCGTCGGCAGGGGTTTCACCACAGAGGCACTGAGGACACGGAGAGGTGGGAACCGCGGAGACGGGGGAGGGCGCAGGGCGGAAAGCGGAGAATGCGTCGTCTACTCCGGGATGGCGTGTTGCCCAAACCGCCCACGGGGCAGCGGGCGCGTTCGTAGTTCCGCCTTCTTCAGGCGGTCTTCTTGCCCTCGAGGGCTTTCGGCGTCGCCGAGAGGCCGCCTAAAGGCGGAACTACAAACCTTCCTGTCCCGCGGCCGATTTCGGCAGCGTGCTCCGGGAGGGCGGACACCAGCAAACGCCTGCCGCAGACGTGAGGCCGATCAGCGTGCCCACCTGTTCATTCAGTCGGCAGGCTGCTGTTGTGGTTCGGCTTGGGCCTCTGGTCTGGGCGGCGGCTCCTTGAAGAAGGCGAGGAAGGCGATGGCGCACAGGACGGTCAGCGCGCAAGGCACCAGGAAGATGCCCAGCCAGTTGCGGGAGGCGACCTCGACGGTTGTCACGGTCTCGCCGCCCACGACCTTGGTGACTTCCTTGAACGTGCTCAGCCACTTCATGACGAAGCCGGTGAAGACAGTGCCGAGGTAGTTCCCAAGGCCGAGGGTGACGATGGTGAGGAGGGCCTGGGCCGAGGCGCGAATGTCCGATGGCGCCACCCTGTCCACGTAAACCTGGGAGACAGTGAAGAAGAAGGTGTAGCCGATGCCGTGGAGTGCGAGCGAGGCCACGACGACCCACCACGGGACCCACTGATAGACGGCGAAGATCACGTAGCGCAATGGCCAGGCGATCACGCCGATGGCCAGGCTCTTGCGAACGCCGATCGCCTTGAGCGCCAGGCCCATGAAGAAGCCCATGGCGATCATCTCGGCGATCTGCGCGGTCGTCATCACCATCGGCACATTCTTGTGCTGGATGCCCACCCCTTTCTCCAGGAACTCGGCGGTGGGAAGGTAGTAGAACTGGAGCTCGGTGGTGACGACGAAGCTGATCACCATGAAGACCAGGAACTGGGGGTTTTTCAGCAGCCTGAGGGCTTCGAGGAAGGCCCAGGGATTGGCCGCCTCCTTCTTCGGTGGGGTGTGGGGCAGGAGAAGACACAAGACGCCCATGGCGAACGACGCATAGCCTGCCAGCAGGAGCATGTCCGCCGGGTATGCATGCTCGGCGGCGACGCTCCGCCACACCGTCAGGCCCCAGCCGGCCACGATCCAGCCGATGGTGCCGAAGACGCGAATCGAGCCGAACTGCTTATCGGGGTCAGCCAGATGGTGAAAGCACAGCGAGGCGGTCAGCGCCAGCGTCGGGGCGTAAAGGAGCGAGTAGACCATCATCACCAGCCACATGCCGCCGAAGGTCTTTTGCTTCGTCATCCACAGCATTAGCGCGCCGCCCACCAGGTGGACCGCTGCCAGGAACCATTGGGTGGGAAACCAGCGGTCCACGATCTGGCCGCCGATGAAGGGCGCGGCGATGCAGGCGAGCCACAGGACGCCGTAGATCTGGCTCGCCTGGATCGCCGAGAAGCCGAGGCAGCCCTTCTCGACTGGCCCGACGAGGTATGGCCAGAGCACCGGCGCCCACGCGCCCCAGATCGCGAACTCCAGGAACATCATCAGGCTCAGCCGGATGCGGAGATTCCAGCTCACGTCCGCCTCCTTTGTTCCATGGCAGCCATGCTCCAAAGTGCGCCGCGCGGAAAAAGCATACTCTTCCCGCCGGCTTTGTCAATCGCGCTTTCAATCCCGGGCCGCCCGCCCACGCAATGCAGACGGGCCATCCTCGGCCTGCGGGGCCGATGCGAGGCGAGCCTACGCGGGGCGAGACGCCCCGCCTGCGGTTGGCCTCTGTTCGGGGAAGCGGCGGCGCTTGGAGTGGAGGACGAGGTGGCGAAGGGCCTCGGCATCGCGCGCGCGACGCCACCGGCGGTCGAAATGATACCCCTGGGCAATCTCGGCCACGGCGGTCAGGGAGCGGAGGTGCAAGTTGCGCTGGTCGGCCGAGCCGATCAGGACGAAGAAGGCGTGGACCGCTCCGCCCTCATCGCTCAGTTCGATGCCCTCGCGGCTGCGCGCCAGGAGAATCTCGAAATGGCCCTCGCCCTCGACCACCACGTGGGGAATCGCCAGGCCTGGGCGTATGACCGTGGAACTCACGGCCTCGCGCTCGCGGAGTTTCCGCTCGATCTCCTCGGGTGGAAGGTCCAGTCGCGGGGCCAACTCACCCGCCACGAGGCGGAAAAACTCGTCGCGACTGACGCCGTCGGGCAGGTCGAGCACGAGGCAGCCGCGGACCAGGCGGTCGAATTCGTCCTCGGCCCCGCCGTCGCGCTCGTGGACTATCTCGGCCAGTTCGGCCTCGAGGTCGTGGCTCGGCAGGTCCCGCGAGGCGATTCGGCGGGCCAGATGCGTCAGGGCCGACTCCCGGACCACCCGCCGACGCACATACGCCCCATACCACACCAGACCCCCACCCAGCACCCCACACGCCACCAGGAGCGGCAGGCTCCCCAGTTCGACCAGCAGGAAGAGGTAGGCCAACACCCCCAGCCCGTAGAGCCACGGGTAGAGCGGCACTCGGAACTGCGGTTGGTAATTCTCTATCTTGCTCTCGCGCAGGAGGAAGAGCGAGAGCATGGTGAAGGTGAAGAGGAGAATTTTCATGGCCGAGGCCGACTTGACGAAAAGTTCCAGGTCGAGGAACAGGACGGCGCCGATGAAGACGGCGGTGAAAATGACCGCGTTGTGGGGCGTGCCGCGCCGCGCCCAGATGTGGCCCAGGGCGGGGGGGAGCAGCCCGTCGCGGCTCATGGCCAAGGGGGTCCGCGAGGCCGCCAGTATCCCGGCGTTCGCCGTGCTGACGAAAGCCAGCAGAGCCGCCACGGTCATCAGAACCCAGCCGACCTTCGACCACATCGCCTCGCCGCCCTGGGCCACCGGGGTCAGCGACCCCGAGAGTTGCTTCGGCGGCACGAGGCCGACGGTCGCCAGGACCACCGCCACGTAGGCCAGCGAGACGACCACGTAGGCGGCGAGCATGCCCAGGGTGAGGTTGCGCCCCGGGTTCTTCACCTCCTCGGCCACGCTCGCGGCCTTCGTGAGGCCGCCGAACGACACGAACGCCATGGCCGCCCCGACGAAAAGCGAACCGACCGGCGGGGGCCAACGCTCGGCGAAGTGCCCACGCTCGATGCGCCCCAGGCCAGCGGCCGCGTAGACACCTAGCAGGGCCAACAGCCCGAGGACCATGACCACCTGGAGGCGTCCGGCGTGGCGCGCCCCCCACAGGTTCACCAAGGCGAAGAACGCGCATCCACCGAGTGCGACGAGTTTGATCCCGCCCTCTCCCAGCGATGGCCACAGCGACCGAGCGATCGCCCCGATCCCGATCAGGGCGAAGGCCGTCTTGAAGGCCAGGGATGCCCACGCGGCGACCCCGCCCAGGGTGCCGAAGAGCGGGCCGATGCTCCTGTCTATGAAAAAATAGTCCCCGCCGGCCTTCGGCAGCGCCGTGGCAAGTTCGATCTTGGCGAAGAGCGCCGGGAGCAACAGGACGGAGGCGAGCAAATAGCACAAGAAGACCCCAGGCCCCACCCTCAGGTAGATGATGCCCGGCAGGACAAACAGGCCGGAACTGATCATCGCCCCCGAGGCAATGGAGAAGACGTCGAGGAAGCCGAGTTCTTTCTTCAGCCCTGTTTCCATCGTTGCTCCGAGCAGTCCGCCTCGCCGGGTTCCAATTTAGCGGACGGCGCGCCGGCGCGCAAGCGGGCCGGCGGAGGGGAGGCGGCACGGACGGGCACGGACGGACACGGACGGGCGCGGAAGAAGGCGCCGCTCGTGGCTTAGCGGCCCGGTCCACCGGGTCCACCGCGTCCACCCTGTCCACCCGCGCGGGTCGGTCTTTGACAGGTGGCGTCGTTCGGCTATCATAGCGCTGGCCGAGGCCTCGCGGAGAACGACGAGTGAGCGCCACGCGCGGAACCAGGAAGAAGCCCCGGGAACAAACCGACCTTCTAATGACGGCGGTGTGGGCCTGTGCGTTCATGGCCGTCGGCGCGACGCTCTTCTTCCTGATGCGCGAGCCGGAGAGGGGCGAACTCTCCCGCCGCCTGGTCCAGGCGCGGATGATCGCGGCGGGGGCGTCGTGGCTGGGCGCCGCCCTGGGGGTCTGGCGGGTCGTCCTGTTCGGTGGCGGGCCGAACCTCTTCGGCCTCGCCGCGTTCTTCAACCTGCTGTTGGCCTGCTACTGGGCCATGCGTTTCCTGCTCATCCAGTGAGGAGGGGTCATGGGGAAGGCCCTCCTGAGGATGCTCCAGACCACTGGCGACCCGGGCGCCGTGGGGTTGTTGGTCGTGGCGGGGCTGGGGGTTGTGTGTTGCTTCCTGGGCACGCGCTACTTTCGCCTGAGCGTGGCGGTGGCGGGTTTTCTGGTGGGGGCCGAACTGGTGGGCCGGTTCGCCCTCTCCCAGGGCGCAGGCGGGGTGGTGTGCACCCTGGTTGGGGTCCTGGGCGGGGCTGCCCTGGCGACTTTCTTCGTCTTCTTCCCCGTGCCGGCGGTCTTCGCCCTGGGCGCCATGCTCTCGGCCACGTTGATGAGCCTTTCGGCCCGGGCCGCCGATGCCCCGCTGAGCGTGCTTCCGCTGCTTCTGGCGATGCTGATCGGGGGGTTCGGCGCGCTGATGCTCAAGCGCCCCGTGGCGGTGGTCTCCACCGCGCTCTACGGCGCGGTGATGGCGATGTCGGGCGCGTTCATGCTGCTGAAGGGGAGGGGCGTCCGCGACGCGCTCGACGCGGCGACGGCCCTGAGGGGCCTCGACGACGTGGCGCTCTTCCTGCTGTGTGTCGTCGTGTTGGTGACGGGTGGGGTGGTCGTCCAGTTCCGCTACGGGGGGCGGTCGGTGCTCGACGGCAAGTGAGCGAGGCGTGAGATTCTCGGTCGTCGTGCCCACACACAACCGCCGCGACCTCCTCGAGCGCGTCGTGGCCGCCATCCTCGACCAGACACTCCCGCGCGAGCACTACGAGTTGATCGTCGTGGACGACGGCTCGGACGACGGTAGCGAGGCGGTGGGCGAGGCGCTGGCCGGGCGGCTGGGGTTCAAGTTCATCCGCCAGGACAACCGCGGCCCGGCGGCGGCGCGCAACCGCGGCATCGCCGAGGCCACAGGCGAGGTCGTGGCCTTCACCGACGACGATTGCCTGGTCCCGCGCGACTGGCTCGAGCGCCTGGCCGACGGCTACCGCCGCCACAGCGAGGTGGCGGGCGTCGGGGGCGGGTTGCGGGCGCCGGCCCGGGTTCTGGCCACCAGCCCGGTGGCTCGCCTCGAGGCCTTCATCGCCCGGGAGGTCTATGGCGTTGGCGAGGAGGAGCGCCTGGGCGGCTTCGAGTGCCCCGCCGGCGGGACCAACAACATGTCCTACCGTCGGGAGGCCCTCCTCGGGGTGGGGGGCTTCGACGAGAGTTTCGGCCCGGGGGTCTGGGGCGAGGACGCCGACTTGAAACTCCGGATCACCCGGAGGGGGGGCCTGCTGCTGTACGTGCCGGTGTGTGTGGAGCACTTGCGGGACTACTCGGTGGGCTGCCACCTGCGCCAGAGTTTCCAGCGTGGGCGGGGCGAGGCCCTCTTCCGGCTCAAGCACGAGGGGCGGCGGGGCTGGCCCGGGGCGCTCAGGCGAGTGGCCCTCGCCCCGGCGAAACTGGCGGCCGCGCCGCTGCGGCGGGACCCGCCGCGCCAGGCCGTGGTGGCCCTGGGCGACGTCGCCCACGCCCTCGGGCTTCTGACCTATCGGCGGGGGCGCTGAAAAACGCGGCGCCCGGACGCGATTTGCGCCCGGGCCGGAGGCTCGCGCGGAGGGCCGGACGCGCGCGGGCGCACCCCAAGCCCTGGTGTGGCAGGCACTTCGGTTCGCTCCCGCGGGAAGACGGCTTCCGGGCCGCTTTGGCACCCCTTTTGCAGGATACCCCGTTGGCCTCTCTCGCCAGGGCCGAAGGATTCCGGCCGATGATGCCGACAGACCGACAGGGCGAACCGCCTGGGGGAGGCGCGAAAGTCCTCGTCTACGACAGCCGCCCGGCCGACCTCGTGGCGACGCTGGTCGAGAGGGGCTATTCGGTGGTGGTGGCTCGCAGCCTCGAGGACCTCGAGGCGCTGGCGGTTCGCGAGAGGCCGGGTCTCGTCCTCGGCGACTTCAACGCCAACGGCACCGACCCGGTGGCGGCGTGCCGACGCCTCCAGGCCAATCTGCTGATTCGCCACATCCCCGTCATCGTCGTGGCGGAGGACGGGACGCTCGAGCACCGGGTTGCGGTCGTCAACAGCGGGGCCGATGACTACGTGGTGAGGCCTTACGAGGTGGAGGACCTGGTGGCGCGGATCGAGCGGTCGGTTCGCAGGGCGCAGATATCCCTCGACGCCAACCCTCTCACCCGCCTGCCTGGGAATGCGTCGATCAAGGCGGAGGTCGCGCGGCGCCTGGGGGCCGGCGAGACCTTCGCGGTGCTGTTCGTGGACATTGACAATTTCAAGGCGTTCAACGACCGCTACGGCTTCGAGCGCGGCGACGAGG
>CAYYCI010000048.1:0-12824 GCA_964470215.1 uncultured Planctomycetota bacterium | reverse complement strand
TGGCGCGAGCCACCGACCTTCACCTCCGCCGGCGACAGCGGCCACGAGACCGGCCACCTCGCCGAGCTCGAGGACTTCGTGCAGGCCATCCGCGAGGGCAGGACGACCTCCCGCTCCTCCATCTTCGAGTCCTACAAGACCATGGTCCTCTACGAGGCGATCGCCGAGTCGGCCCGCACCGGCCGCCCCGTGGCCATTCGCTACGAAGAACCCTGAGCCACCTGAAGGCTCGGGGGGAACGGGCGGAAGTACCGCTCCGCGCCCAACAACCGCACGTTCCGGCGGCCGAGGCACTCGCCGATGAAGGCCACCGCAACGCCCCGCGACACCTCGCCCCTGCGATAGCGCTCGATGAGCGCCAGGGCGCGCCGCCTATGCGGCCCGGCCAGCCGAGAAGCCAACCGACGAAGAACCACGCAATGCTTCCTGGGCGTCGCCCTCAACCGCAAGGCATCCATCAGCCCCGCCAGATACTCCTCGCTTAGCCCGCGGAATCCCCTTCGCGTGGCCAACACACGCTCCAGCGCCCTAAGACGCCGCGGGCTGTGGGCCATCACGAGCAGACGATGCTCGGCATGGAATCGTTCCAGGTCGCGACAAGTGCCGCCGCGCCCGACCTTCACCTGCCAGCGACCGAGGACGAAGGCCCGCGTCAGGAAGTTCTCTCGCAGGGCCTCCTCGGCGAGTTGCCTCTCCTCGATGACCGGCAGGAAAGGCAATCGTTCGGCCAGAGCGGCCGCGAAAAGCCCCTTGCCGCGCCTGCGGCGACCAGGCGCCGTCCTGACCGGGACGCCCCTCACCCCGCAACTCGGCGACTTGGCCTTCAGGATGAACCCGCAGAGGCCCGCCGCGGCAAGTTCCTCGGCCCGCCGCCTCGCCCAGCCGACCATGCGGTCGGTGTGGTCGAGCCGGCTGAAGGTGGTCAGGAGGCGAGGGGCCGCGGGGTCCCCCTCCAGCTGCATCCGCTCGCGGGGAACTCCCAGGCCACACTCGACCTCAGGACATACCGGCACCAGCCGCGCGTGGCTGGCCAACACGTCGGCCACCCACGCGTCGCGCCTGTCGCTGCCGTCGTATCGGACGTTCTCCCCCAGGAGGCAGCGACTGACCCCGATGCGAATCCTCTTGCCCACGCGCTGACCCCCGAGGCGTTTCCCCCCAGGTAAGTTATTCGCGCCGACAGATATGGTCAAGCACCGCGAAGGCTCTCACGTGCTGGCGCCACATCCTCTCAGCCCAACGATGACCCGCTCTCTCAGGAGCGGACACGGTCAAGGGCTGAGGGCGAGGGTGTCGGACGGGGCGATCGAAGGGAGTTTGTCGAGCTTAGCGGCAAGCCGCGAGGGCGTCAGGCCCCGAACGAACCGGCGGACCCGCTCGCAACGAACCACGCGCCTCGTCGCCTCGCTCTTGACCAGTTTCGCCAGGGCCGCCACATCCCCGTGGCCGAGGCGTTCGATCAAAGCCATACACTCATCGTCGAGCACGGCCTGTTGGATTTCGGGCACGTCGGCGAGTTCGGCGATGCCGCTTTCCTCGGCCAGGACCTTCAACTTCTCCGGAGGCGCGTTGAGAATCTTGATCAACGCTCGAACCTCGCGGCTGTAGGTCCCCATGCGGGGGATATGGGCGAGGAGGCCGAAGTGAGAGATGTCGGCCAGCGCCTCACACGACTTCCCCAGCGCTCTCACCCACGCCCGCGACCGGCCGCCATTCGCCCCGACAGCAAAAGCGACCGTGGTCCCCGCCGACGCCGCGACAAGGAGGGCGAGCGCGGCAATCACGAGACCGAGCGCCGCGCCGGCGGCGCGGTCGGCGCGGCGCGCCCAGTGCCACGAGCGACTCTCGTCCGACCCTCGCGCGCGCCGCTCGAGGCGGCGAAGCGCAACCTTGAACCCCACCGTAGCGCCCGCGCCCGCAAGCAGCCCGGCCGCCGCCAGCACGGCGAAACCGTCCGGGAGCGCCCACGCGAGCCGGAAGAACAAGAGCATCACAGCGAGGCCGCCGAGGGCCGGCGCCAGGCCATGTGCCCCGCGCCGCGCGCCACGCCAAACGAGCAGCCCGGCCAGCGCCACTGTGAGGACCGCGGCCAACGCCGTCATCTCGGTCCCCCAGGACCCATCGGCATCCCTGCCCGCGGAGCGGCGGGCGCGACGTCCTCGATGTGGAACCACGAGTGCTTGACGACCCTCCCGTTCCGAAGGGTGGAGATGCTGACGTAGCCGCGCATGGCCCCGAGGGAACGCAGGACCTCGTCAACGTGCATCTTTACGTTGATCGCCATCAGCCGCTCATCGCGTGCCCTCATCGGCGCGGTGATGAGGGGAAAGAGCGCGTCGCCGAGGCTGCCGAGATAGCCCCACCCACGGCCAATGTCCACGATACACGCGCTGCCAGCCGGCCCGTCGAGCGCCACGACGGGGCAGGTCGGCATGGGCTGGGCGGACGCCATCTCCTCGGCCAGTCGAGCGGAGGTCGAAACGACCAGCAACCGTCCCTTCAGCAACGCACACGGCAAGACGTCCCGGCCCAGGTCCCACGGCAGGCGATAGTAGTAGAGTGTTCCGCCGGCGACCTTTTCGGTCTGTGGGGGCGGGATGCTCAGGCGCTGGCTGATCTCTTCCGGATAGGCTTTCTTGAGGCCCTCGACCAGCGCCCGTGTCGCGCTCATATAGTCGGCGATGGCCTTTCGGAACTTCGTCTCGTCGTTGAGCAGCATCGCCATCCCCACCCGTGGGACCGGCACCGGCTTCGGGAGCGGCGGCCCGTCGGGCAGCCGCCGGACCACCCCGCCGCCGTCGAGCACGAATAGCGACTGAGTCCCGTCAATGGCTGGCACTAGGTTCTCGCGCGTCGTCGCGTCCACCTGCTTGAGAAACGGGAAGACCACCCCCGTGAACTTCTCATACTGTTTCCGCTCCCGTGCTCCGAGTTGGGGGATGGCGTAGTCCTCGACGTAGCCGAAGCCGACCTTGAGCCACTTGACCACCTTGTCGTAAGTCTGCGGGCTGCTCGCCGAATGGGTGGCGATGCAGACCACGGGGGAGCGGCCACGATGGGCCAGGATGGCGAGCGGTTCCGAGTAGTCGTAGCCGACCGGCTCGGAGTCGTCGAACGAGTACGATTCGTATCCCTTGTTGATGAGCGAGAAGCCCACCGAGGAGCCCGGTTCGGGGAACGTAATGTCCTGGACGAGTCGCTTGATGTCGCCACGGGCGCGGCTCTTGAGCTCCTCGCTATTGGGGCTGTCCGGGATCGCGTCCACGATCGATAAGAGCACCTCCTCGATCCCTCTGGCCGTCGGAGTCAAGCAGGCCATGAGGTCCTTCGAGGTGTAGTTGATGCTGGCGAAAGAGCGGCGCCGGCTCGCCCGGAGCGGGCCGAACGCCTCGATCTGGGCGAGCGCCGGCCCGCGACCCCAGGCCTCCAGGAGCGCGGTGTCGCTCCCCACCGAGAGCACCAGGTAGTCGTCGAGGATGCCCGCCCCCACGACCAGCCTCTGGCTGCGAAGCCAGCGGATGAAGTCCTGCGTGAGTCTATCTTGGACCCCCTCGGTCTTCAGTTCTCTCGAGACTTCGCTTATGAGGTCGGCAGGGAGTTTCTCGCCCGAGAGTTCCAGGACGTAGAAATCTGCTTCTCGAATCCGACGCCTTTGGACGGAGCCGAGCGGCGTCGGGGGAATCTTGGGCGCCCACTTCTCGAGGAACTTCGCGGCTGCCTGTGGCTTGGTCAGTTTGCCGCCGAGCAGGAAGCCGGGCACCCGAAGGTCCTGGCCATTCGCCACGACAGCGGTGATTACTTTGCCCAGTCGCGGCCCGGCACCGGGCGACCGAGGCCCGGTGAACGTGAACCTGAAAATCTCGCCTCGCCACGCTGACCCCACCGCTCCGTAGGCCCTGACCAATCGTGGCAACCGCGGACCTGTGCAAACGAAAACCTCCGTCGAGGCGAAGTCCTTGAGGACCGGGAGCCCCTCGACGAAGAGGGGGTGCCGCGACAATTGCGTCTGGAAGTGGCGGTAGGCTGGATGCCTGTTCAGCTCGGCAAGGCCTTGCTGAACCAGCGGCAGGCGCAGGATGTTCTGGATCGCGTTGCTTTGCCAGACGGCCGTCGCCCGGTTGCCGACATCAAAATAGGAGGAGAAGGTCGAGACGTCGCTCGGCACTCGCGCAGCCGCGCCAGCTGCCGCCTCGACCTCCGGGGTCAGTCGCGCCAGTCGCTGCCGAGGCCATGTCGCAACCACCACAGCCACCGCCACGATGACGATCGCTGCGGCGACAATCGCCCTCTTCATCGCCCGTGCTCCTTCTGCATTTCGCGTCGTAGGAATCGGTCGGTGGCGGAGTGGTGCGCGGTGTCGTCCGGATGCCACCAGTCGAGGGAACCCGTTGCCCTCAGCCCGCACGCATTATATGCCCCCGCTTCGCACCTGTCAATGAGGGAAACGCGAGGGACGGATCGCGGCAAGCATCGTTTCCGGGCTTTGGAGGGAGTGCATGCGAACGGGCGGACGGGGCGCCTCGTCCAGGAGTGCCCCGGGCGCGGCGCTAGATGTCGAAGAGAACCTCGGCCTCCCAGCCTCGCTCGCTTCGCTCGACCCGGAAGCCGTGGTACGTGACGGCCTTGATCTCCACTCCGCCACCGTGGCGGTCCGGCTCGAAGGGCTCGCCGTGGCAGGTGGCCCTGGCGGTCGTTTCGGTGGCCTCGCGGACCTCGAAGCGCGCGAAGACGAGACCCTCGCCGTTGAACCGCCAGAGGAGTTCGCGCAGCCAGGCGTGGAGGAGTTCGGCGGGGTCTTCGGCTTCCACTGCGACCTGGACAGCCGTTGCCTCTCGGACCGCCCCGCCCTCGACGATGAGCGAGAACATTCCCTTGGCGCAGGCCACGAGGAGTTCGGCCAGGGAGTCGGCGCGGGCGCGTATGCCGGCGTCGGCGGTGTGTTCGAGCGGCTCGAAGGACCACATGGCGGGTCGGCTCAGATGAGGCCCATCTCGATCATCTTCTCGGCGATCTGGACGGCGTTGAGCGCGGCGCCCTTGCGGATGTTGTCGGCCACGCACCAGATGTCCAGGGTGTTCGGGGCCGAGGTGTCCTCGCGGATGCGCCCGACGAACACCGCATCCTTGCCCGAGGCGTGGAGTGGGGTGGGGTAGCGGTTCTCGGCCATGTTGTCGAGGACCCCGACCCCGGGGGCCTGGCTGAGGATTTCGCGCGCCTCGTCGGCCGTGATCTTCTTCTCGAACTGGACGTTCAGGGCCTCGGCGTGGCCGTTGTAGACGGGCACGCGGACGCAGGTTGCGGTGACCTGGATTTCCGGATCGTCGAGAATCTTGCGGGTCTCGCGCCGCATCTTCAGTTCTTCGCTGGTGTAGCCGGGCATCTCCTCGCGCAGGCCCCCGATGTGGGGCAGGACGTTGAAGGCGATCTGGTGTGGGTAAACCTCGGCCTTCGGCTCCTCGCCGCGCTCGATGGCGCTGACCTGGGACTTCAATTCCGCAATGGCCGCCCGACCCGTGCCCGAGACCGCCTGGTAGGACGCTGCGACGATCCGCTTGATGCGAGCCACGCGATGGAGCGGAGCGAGAGCGACGACCATCTGGATGGTGCTACAGTTGGGGTTGGCCACGAAGCCCTGGTGTTTGCGAAGGTGTTCGGGATTGACCTCGGGGATGACGAGGGGCACGCGGGGGTCCATGCGGAAGTCGTCGCCGTTGTCAATGACCACGGCGCCCTTCTCCACTGCGGCCCAGCCGAACTGTTGCGAGGCTCCCTTGGCGCCCTCGGTTCCCGCGAATAGCGCGATCTCGACGCCCTCGAGGGCCTCGACGGAGGCTGCCTCGACCTGGTAGGTCTGGCCGGCGATCTCCTCGGTGCGGGCCGAGCGTGCGAGGACGCGGATGTTCTTCGCGGGGAAATCGCGCTCGCGAAGGACCTTGAGCATCTCGGTGCCCACGGCGCCGATGCCGACCACTGCGACCTCATAACGTTTCAACTCTCGTCTCCTTCAAGGGGCGAACCGCACGAGCAGCGCCGTGGCCACCCCCAGGTAAACGACCAGGCTGAAGATGTCGCTCGAGGTCGTGATCAGCGGGCCGGAGGCCACGGCGGGATCAACGCCGAGTTTCCGGAATGTCATGGGCACGAGGACGCCTAGAAAGGAACTGAGGCAAATGGCAGCGAACATCGCGCCCCCGATTATCGAACCGAGCAGGATGGCGCTTCCCGTGCTCATGTGCTGTGGAGAGAGATGGCTCCACACCGCCCCCACCAGGCCGGCGATCACCCCACAGGTCAGCGCCACGAGGGCCGATGCGCGGATTTGCTTCAGGACCATCGCCCTGGCGCCGATGCGGTCGGCGTGGCCGGTGGCCAGCGAGCGCACAGTCATCGTGGCCGTCTGGAGGCCGCTATTGCCCGCCGTGGCCATCACCGCGGGGACGAATATCATCAGGATGAAGTGAGCCCTGATGGTCCCGCCGAAGTGGCTGATGACGCTTCCCGAGACGAACGTGCCCGCCAGACACACCAGGAGCCACGGCAGGCGTAGTCTCGCGGTGGTCAGCGCCGAGGAGCTGGCCAACTCGTCGTCGTCCGTGCCCGCGAACTTCGAGATGTCCTCGTTCGCCTCCTCGACCACCACGTCCTGGATGTCGTCGAACGTGATGCGCCCCACGAGCCGGCCCGTGGAGTCGACCACCGGGGCCGCGGCCATGTCGTACTTCTGGAAGAGCGCCGCCACCTCCTCCTGGTCCATGTCGGCGGGGATGGTCTGGACCTGCTCCATCACCTCCCTGACCGGCACGGCCGGGTCGGCCCGCAACAGGCTCCACAACTTCACCACCCCCACGGCCCGCCCGGCCGGGTCAACCACGTAGATGTTGTAGACGTCCTCCTCGCGCATCCGCTCGTTGGCGCGAATCTCGGCCAGGACCTCCCCCACGGTCAGGTCCTCGCGGACGCGGACGAGTTCGGGCGACATCCTCCCGCCAGCGGTCTCCGGAGGATAGCGCAACAGGTCGCCGACCTCGCGCGCCTCGGGCGGAGCCATCAGCTCCAGGACGTGCTCCACCCGTTCCTCGGGCATCTCGCTCAGCAGGTCGGCCGCCTCGTCGGGCTCGAGCTCCTCGACGATCTCCGAGACTTCCTCGTCGTCGAGTTCCTCGAGAACCTCGGCCCGCACGGCCTCGTCGGCCGCCTCGAGGACGTGAGCCTCCTCGGCACGGTCCACGAGATGGAGCACCTGCTGGCGCTCGTCGGGGTCCAGCAGACCGAGCACCTCCGCTATGTCCGCAGGGTGGAGGCTCGCCAGATAGGAGGCGAGAGCCAGAGCCCGGCCGTTGGCCAGGTCGTTGCGGATGCGCTCGACGAGTTCCTGCCGCTCCGGCTGCATTGACTGCCTCGCCATCAGGGAACGTCTCGTGGGACAAAGAATATAACCCACCCACCCCAGTGTGTCAAAGATGGCGGCCGAGGATATGGCAATTGCGTTGTTCGTAACTTGATAGGGGCAAATGTGAGAGGGTATGCTATTCTTAGTTGAAAAACGAGGCGCCTCCTTCCAGACTGGTGGCGAACATGGTGGGTCATGGTGACCCCCAACCAGCGAGAAAGGACTCTTGCACGAAGAGTGTGTCAGGACGGGCTCGCGGGGCAAGAACTCGCGCGTGCTGGTAGAGCCCCGGGTGCTGACCAGCGAGGGGTTCTCGGCCATGGCACTGGACGGGAAGGCGGAGCCGATCAAGCGGCTCATCCCCCTCGGGCTTGTGGCCATCGCGCGGAGCCTGGAGGCCGAGGTGAACGCTCTGGTGTGGGAACGCTACAGTCGCAAGGGCAGCCGCCGGTTGGCGAGTGCCCTCTTGGACATCGAGCCGCGGCTGCGGCACCCTCGACGCTACAGACACCCGGCCTTACTGCGGGACGCCATCCAACGGGAGCTTGACCTCCCCGGCCACGAAGCCGGCGGATCTCTACCACGGGAAGTCGCATGAACAATCAACGGGAGGCGCCGGGTTTCAACGAAGAATGGGATTGACTCCCGGACGATGAAAGATCAGAGAGGAGCTAGGTGGAATTATGTTCAAGGCAAGGACGGCAGGGATCTACCTCCCAAGCGCAATAGCGCTGCTAACGCTCATGAGCACAGGCGGATTCCCCGCTACATATTATGTTTCTCTTGGGGGAGACGACCAATATGCTGGCTCAAAGCCTCGTCCATGGAAGGGCATCGCTTATGCTTGTAAGAAGCTCAAGGCAGGGGACACCTTGATAATCCAGCCGGGCGATTATGGAGTGGTGAACGGCGTTAAGTTAGCCAATGACGGAACGAGGGGGGCGCCTATCGTGGTTAAGGCAGCAAAACCCGGCGCGGTCGTATTCAGGGAAGGGACATGTGCTTTTGATTTGACGGGAAGCCACCACATCATTATCGAAGGGATAAGATTCCTCGGCTACACTCGTCATACCGCCGTAGCGATCGGCGACCCTGCATCCTACGTCACAATCCGAAGGTGCATCTTCGAGGGCAACGGCGCCAACGGGATAACGGTGTGGGGACACAGCGGAAATCTCTCGCTCGTCCATCACCTTGAGTTTTACGAGAACCAGTTCATTGACACGAACGAAGTCCCCGCCGACCAGGACTACGGGATCAGCCTCAATTACGGGATGTATGCATACGTTCATCACAACTACGTCTTCGGAAGGCACCACCAAGCCATCTCCTTCAAGAGGAAGTTCTGGTATGGGATAGCCGAAAAGAACGTGTTTGAAGGCTTCCGATACACCGCCCTCTACCTCGGTCAGAACCTGGACACGAGCAGGGAGGATAATAGGTCTCGCCACATCATTGCACAATGGAACGTATTTCGCCCGGCAAGAGGATATCGGGCAAAGACGCCCATCTGGTGTGCCAATGTCGAGTATGCCGTCATAAGGCACAATTACATGGAAGGGCTGGAGAACGTTGACGGCGGCTGGGGCGCAGGGATTCACCTTTCGGACAGCGAGAAGGGATACAAACCTGGCAACCCCGCTCACATCCTGATCTACGGCAATCTGATGCGGCGCATAGGAGGAACCACGAACAACCCCGGCATAAGGGCATTGGCGAGGTGCACGGACGTGCGCGTCTTCCACAACACCCTCGCATATTGCAAGCGCGGCATTGGCGCTGAGTCGCCCGAGAGGCTAATTTTCGTCAACAACATCTTCTATAACTTCGAGCGAATGGTGTACGAGCCGAAGGTGCAGAACTTCGCTTTCGACCATAACTGCATCTACCCCGACTGGAAGGGGAAGCGGGCGACGGACATCTCCAAGGACCCGCTTTTTGTGGGACCGTTTGAGCCTCTCGCTCTGAAGGGGTTGAATTCCCACTTCCAGCCCGACCCGAGAGCGGACGGGTGCAAACTGAGAAAAGGTTCGCCGTGCATTGATGCTGGAGCCTTCTTGACCACGACGGTTGGAGCGGGAGAAGGCAAGACGATAAGGGTCAAGGACGCAGGCTGGTTCACGGACGGGTTCAGTGCGAACATCCCGGATGCAGACTGGTTCTCCGGCGGGTTCAACGAACCGCAGGGGAGTTTGATAAGAATCGGCAACAGCGGTCCACTCAGGGTGGCGAAGGTGGATTACGAGAACAATACCATAACGGTGGACAAGCCCATGGAGTGGAGGCACGGGGAAGGAGTTGGGCTTTACTACTGGGGCGAGAGACCGGACATCGGGCCATACGAGTATAGCGAGAAAGGCTCGTTTCTTGCGGGGTCACTGGAGACGAAATGGAAGGAGTAAGCAAGCGGGGTCAGGTCTTGACATTTGACATTTGGTCGACCGTTCGCTCGCAGCGTTGCACCCGCGCGGCCAGCGCTTTATCGGGGCCCACACGCTGGCCGAAACGCCCATAGGGGTAAGGGCGAGTGTGCCTCCCGGGCACCCTGGGGGCTTTCGGGGCCCCTGCGGGAGCCGGCGGCGACCTGGCTAGTCTCGTCGCAGGCTGATCCTGTGCACCCTGCTTCCCACACATGTCCCGCCCCCTGTCCTGCTCCGAAATCACCCACAAGGCAAATGGTTTGGATGGTAAAAAGCGCTTGACAGGCGGGAAGGATTTTCGATAATGAATATTGAGGATAGCGGCGAGACGAGCCCCTTGAAAGCGAGATGGAATCCCCGGCAACCCGGGCCCGTTCGCAGCCGGTTATGCTGAACAAGCCCGGCTGCCCCGTTGACGAGTCCATTGAGCGGGGGGCTACGCCAACAACCCAGGGTGCTCCTCCCCCGCCTTGGGTTCCGTGCCCCTGGCCCCCCGCTTGACCCATGTTACGAGAGCGGAACGGGGCTCGGCACCCCGCCCCGGGGAGGCAAACACCACTCCCTGAAGGCCCGCGGGCGAGGTGTCCATGCCCCACGCCGTCTTCGCGGGTCGAGACGGCCCGCCTGGTATGTATCGCGGTGTCAAGTGCCAGGCTGGTGGCCAGGTTTCGCTTTCGTTCCGCCGGCGCATGTAGGCAGGGCGTCTCGCCCCGCGTTGGACAGGCTGGAAGAAAGCGTGAGACTATGAAGAAGCCCACGCGCCGCAGCGCGTTGCCGTCCCGGGTTTCCCCATAGATGTGCCACCAAGTAGGGCGCGCAAACCTGCACGCGGGAACGCCCCGCTCGCCGGGTGGAGGCCGGGAACGCGATCGGGTCGCGCTCCCGGCGGCTTGACTCCCCGGGTTCCTGTCCCTATGCTGCTTGGGCGGGGAGGGCGTTCGATAACCCGTGTGGAAAGGGCCTGTTGATGGCAGAGCAGAAACGCCGACGGATCAAGCAGTCGTTCAGTTGGGGCGTTTACCTCAAACACGGCATGACCCCCGAGCGGATGATCAAGACGGCGGCCGAGATCGGCTTCGCCTCCATCGAGATGGGGCCGGAGAACTACTGGAAGGCGATCCAGGACGCGGGGATGCAGGTGGCGATCTTCGTGGGGAACTCCTCGCTGGGCGACGCGTTCACCGACCCGAAGAACTGGGATCGCAACGAGCGCGAGGTCCTGGGGAATATCGAAAAGGCCCGGAGGTACGGGATAAAGTCTCTGCTTCTCCTGACTGGCAACCGCAACGGGCGGTCGGACGCGGAGTGTCTGGACAACTGCTGCAAGTTCCTCGGGCGGGTGCTCAAGGCCGCCGAGCAGGCCGGGGTGAGGTTGTGCCCGGAACTCCTCAACAGCAAGGTTGACCACCGCGACTATTTCCTCGACCATTCGCGCCTGGGGGTGGAACTGTGCCGCCGGCTCAACTCTCCCGCGCTGGGGCTGGTCTACGACATCTACCACATGCAGATAATGGAAGGCGACCTGGTCCGCACGATCAGCCAGAACATCAAACTCATCGGCCACTTCCACACCGGGGGCAACCCTGGCCGGCGGGACATGGACGAGGAGCAGGAGATCTACTACCCGGCGGTGATGCGCGCCATTGCCGATGCGGGCTACGAGGGCTACGTGGGTCACGAGTTCGGCCCGAAGGGGACGGACATGGTGGCCGCCATGCGGAGAAACTTCGCGGTCTGCGACGTTTGAGGAGAGAAACGATGAAGATGAGCCGTCGCCAGGTTCTCGCCGCGGCCGCCGCGCTGCCGGCCCTCGGGGCCGCGGCCGACGCCCCGGCCCTGAAACTCAAGGGCAGGGTGAACCACTCGGTCTGCAAGTGGTGCTACCGCGGCATCTCCCTGGAGGAGTTGTGCAAGGCGTGTAAGCGCCTGGGCATCAAGGCCATTGACCTGCTGCGGCCCGGTGACTTCCCGAAACTCAAGGACTACGGGCTCGTTTGCTCGATGACCTCCACCCACGGCATAGGGCGGGGCCTGAACCGCAAGGAGAATCACGAGGGCTGCTTGAGAGCCATCCGCGAGGCGATCGAGGCCACCGCCGCCGCGGGCTTCCCAAACGTCATCACCTTCTCGGGCAACCGCGGCAAGGACATGGACGACGAACAGGGCATGAAGAACTGCGAGGAGGCGCTCAAAAAGGTCGTCGGGCTGGCCGAGAAGAAAGGCGTGACCATCTGCATGGAGCTCCTCAACAGCAAGGTCAACCACAAGGGCTACATGTGTGACCGCTCGACCTGGGCGTTCGAGTTGGCGCGACGCGTCGGCTCCCCGAACTTCAAGATCCTCTACGACATCTACCACGCCCAGATAATGGAAGGCGACATCATCCGCACGATCCGCGGCAACCTCCAGTGGATCGGCCACATCCACACCGGCGGCAACCCCGGGCGCCACGAGATAAACGAGACCCAGGAGCTCTACTACCCGGCGATAATGCGCGCGCTGGTCGAGGCTGGCTACAAGGGCTACGTCGCCCAGGAGTTCATCCCCACGCGGAAGGACAAACTTTCCTCCCTCGAGGAAGCGATCCGCATCTGCGACGTGTAGCCGTGCCCGAGGGCTAGATGGCGCGGGTCCGCTGCTTGCGGGCAGAGGCGACCTGCGTCACCGGAGCGGCGACGAGTTGAGGAAAGTTGCCAGCGGGGCGCCTATTCTTCCGGTTCCTCAGGGTCCGGCGCGTAGCATTTGTTCGGCAGTCTCCAGCCGGTCACCCTCTCCCATTCCTCGATGCCCCGCGCGATGGCCTGGGGCCACTCGAGGGCCGTGACCCATTCCACGCGCCCGTCAACGAACAGGACGTTCCCCCCTCGTGTGCGGTGGTTCGACTTCTCGTATAGTTCGAGGAGGTCGAGGCGCACGAAGCGGCCGTTGGGGTCGCGGGTGGATTGGAACGTGGTGGCGTCCTCATTGCGCGCGTCCTCGTCGTGGGCCAACCACGCCACCCGAGGGTTGATCCG
>CAYYCI010000047.1:0-12967 GCA_964470215.1 uncultured Planctomycetota bacterium | reverse complement strand
GCCTGGAGTTCGTCGAGGCGGCTGTTGAAGCCGTAGAGGGCGTGTTGGTTCTTGGTGGCCTGGCCGTGTGCCTGGAGGAGGCGGACGCGCTGGGCGACCTGCGGGTCGTCGGTTGCGACGCAGCCGCCGTCGCCGATGCAGGCGAGGTTTTTCACCGGGCCGCAACTGAAGGCGCCGACCTTGCCGAATGTGCCGATTTTCTTTCCGCGGTATTCGGCGCCGTGGGCGTGGGAGGCATCCTCGATGAGCACCAGGCCGCGAGATTGGCACAACTCGACTATCGGGCCGAGGTCCACGGGCAAGCCGTACATGTGGACGACGATCACCGCCTTCGTCCGCTCGGTGATTGCGGCCTGGAGTTGGTCGAGGTCGGGTCCGAGGTCGCTCTCGCGGATGTCAATGGCCACCGGGATTGCGCCGGCGATCTTCGTGGCCTCGACCGCGGCGGCGAAGGCGTTGGCCTGGATGATGACCTGGTGGCCGGGCCCGACCCCTGCGGCGATCAGCCCGAGGGTGAGGGCGTCGGTGCCGCTGGCCACCCCCACGACGTGGCCCACCCGCAGGTAGCCGGCCATTTCTTCCTCGAAGGCCTTGAGGTTCGGTCCCTTGAGCACTCGCATGGTCTGGAAGACCCCGTTCCAGCCATCGAGGACCTCTTGGCGGATTTCCTCGAGTTCGGGTCGGAGGTCGAGAAGGGACACGTCCATCGTCTTCTCCTGGTATCAAGCCCAGTCGGGCGGCTGGGGCAAGTCCGCGGGCAGGCAACGATACTGTGCGCAACCGAAGAGCACCGCCCCCAGGCCCTCGGTCTGTGACCACTCGATCTGGCGAATCTGGTAGTCGGCGGCCTGGAAGACCGACTCGAGGACGGCCACGGACTTGACGGCCTCGGCCAGCGGGGAAAGGGGGCTGGCCTGGCCGCGGACGGCCTTGAGGAAGTTCTCGTAGAGGTAGCCTGGCTGGTCGGGCTCGTCGTGAATGGTTGGCTCCTGGCCGTTGAGCCAGAGGAGCGCGCGGCCGTCGTAGAGCGCGCGGCCTTTCTCCCCGAGGATTTCCAGGGTGAGTCTTCCGCGGTCCTCGAGGGCGGTCGTGGCAACGCAGGTGAATCGCGCGCCGCCCTCGAGCAGGCAGCCGAAGAAGCCGATGTCCTCCATCTCGAGGGCCTGGCTCTGGTGGGCGCGGTAGAGAGCCGACCGCGTGGTGCCGTCCGCCGGCGCGGCGACGGCGGGCAGAGGCTGCGTCGAGGCGAAGAGGAGCGCCTGGTTGATGAAGTGGCTGGTCTGGTTCATCAGGACGCCGTCGAGGCACCAGGCGCCCTGGACCTTCATCTTGCCGACCCACGGCGCTCGCTCGTAGTAGGAGTCGGGGCGGAAGTTGGGCATGAGGACGACCACCTCGTTGACCCGTCCCAGTCCGCCGCTGGCGATGAAGTCCTTGAGCCAGAGGGCGTTGGCGTGGCCGACGTGGTGATAGCCGATGGCGACGAGGCGGCCGCTGCGTTCCTGGGCTTCGAGCATGCGCCGACAGCCCTCGAGGGTCGGCGCCGGCGGCTTTTCACAGAATACGTCGAGGCCCGCCTCGAGCGCGGCCACGGTCATCGGCTCGTGGAGATGATGGGGGGTGGCGATGAAGGCGGCATCGGCGTCGGCCTCCTGGAACATCTCGCGGTAGTCCTCGAGGACCTTCACCCCCGCCTTCTCGGCCAGAGGGAGGTTCTCGCGGACATCCTCGCGCTCGAGGTCAACCTCGGCGGCGGCGACCACGCGGTAGTCGTCGCGCTCGAGGAGGTTTCTGAGATGGCGGCCGGCCATGCCGCCGATACCGCAAAGGGCGACTCTCAAAGGCTCCACGCCTATCTCCTCTAGCAGGACTGGCCAGATTCTACTCACACACCCCGAAAGGGTCAACAACCAGGCACGCGGGGCCTCGGAGGCAACCGGCCGCGTTGCGGATGCCGCCGGGCGCTGGTAGAATGGTCTGGTGGAGACGCGATATGGATGCCTCGGGGTTCCTTCGAGAGAGGCGCGAGCGCCAGTTGCGAGCCGGCCGCAGGAAGTTGATCGTCATGGTCTTCCTGCTCGTCGGGCTGGTGGTCGTGATGTTCGAGTTGGGCCGCCAGGGCGGGACTTTCTTTAGCCGTAAGGCCGAAGAAAGGTCCCACGAAGATGAACCCGACCTCAGCCAGCAGAAGGCCGTGAGCGCGCCGAAAGGGGAACTGCCCGACTTCGGCTCCTACGGCAAGCCCTCGCAAGAACTCGCCCTGAGCCAGGAAGAGATAGAAAAAAAATACCCCACCCTGGCCGACCCGCGCGTCCTCGAGTTGATCCTGGACCAGGACACGGTGGTCGAGCCGGCTGGGTTTTTCTACTTGCTCTACCAGGTCTTCCGCGAGAGCCAGGACCACCTGAGATCCGAGGCGCAAACCGACTACGACTGGGAAACCTTCTGGCGGAAGGCCCCGAGCGTCCGCACCAGGGCGTTCCTGGTCAAAGGCCGAGTGGTGAAAATCTGGCGCCAGCCACTGGGGAAGAACCCGATGGGTCTTCGGGAAGTGTGGGCATACCGCATCAGGGAACTCGAGGTTCCCCCCGACCACCCGGAGGGCCACCTCTACGACGTCTACGCGATAAAGAAATTGAAGGGTGCGCTGCCCTGGGACGACGTGAAGGTCTATGCGCGGTTTCTGAAGGCCCAGACCCTCGAGCCCAAGGAGCCGCGCGACCCTGAGCTCCACACCGCGGTCTTCATCGCCCGCGAGTTCGAGCCGCTGACCTACATTGACGAGCCCGAGATGCCCGGGCCGGTCGTCGAGGGCAACCGGCCCGAGGCCAGAGCCTTCTACTGGCTGGTCAAGCGCGCCATGGAGACCCCCCTGGAGACACTCCGCGCCGAGGGGAAGAGGAACCTCACCTACCTCGACTTCCTCAACCGCCCGGAGAGGTACCGCGCCGGGCCGGTGGTCATCTACGGCGAATTGCGCAGGATGATCCGGGTGAAACTGCCGGAGAACATCCTCGATCTCCCCGACATCTTCTATGGCCAGATCGCCGACTCCGATCGCAAGGTTAACACCTTCTACTCCCTCGAGGTCCCCGAAGGCGTTCACCTGAAGGACCCCGTGCGCATCTACGGCTACTTCATGAAGAACTGGACGTACCTCGCGCGGGGCGGCCACGAGGTCACCAGTCCTGTCTTCGTCGCCAAGGCGCTGCGGGTCGTCCCCTACCCCGTCGCCGAATCCCACACCATCGAGGGCATCTTCCTCGCCGTGGTGGGCGTGACGGGGATAGTGGTTTTCGTGATCGTCTTGCGCGAGCGGGCGCGTGACCGCGCGCTGGCCGAGCAGAGGCGCCAACGCCGCCTCGAACGCGTCAGGGACACCCTCAGCCAACTCTCGCGCCACGAAAAGGAACAGGAGCAATAGCCCCGGCAGCGTGGTTGCCCCGCTTCCAGGGCCTGTAGGCGGGTCGTCTCAGCCGGCGTCACAGGTTGGAAAGCCTGAGACTACGAAGGAAACCGGCGCGCAGCCTTGAAAGGGGCCGAGGCTGTGGGTTTTGGCATGCTTTTCGCACCGCAATCAATCGCCAGGCAGCGAAGGAAAAGAATGCTTGGGTGCCGGCCAACCCGTCTCGTCGTTCCTGGACACCGAGGCTTGACCGCCTTGCGCGTCCTCGGTCGAGCATTCTTTTCCTTCTCGCCTGCGTTAGAAGCCCACGGTGCACAAAAGCGTGCCAAAGTCGCTCTTGCCCCAGTGCCTCGCGCGCTGCCCCCCTGGCTCCGTTCACAGTGTCAGGCCCTCCGGTCCGCTTCTTATTCCGGGACAGCACCAGAAGGACATTTCCTGCAATTGAGGACGCCCCCGTGGGGTTTCGCACATTTGACATGGTGGGGTAAAAAGTGTACGATTTTTTGCCTAAGGCCAACGTGGTGAGGGGACAAAGGCCGGCTGGCGAGTCGGTCTGTTTGCTATACAGGAGAGCGCCGCCGATGAAAAAGCAGGAGCTCGAACAATTCAAGAAGCTGCTGCTCAAGTACAGGAAGGCACTGGTCGGGGATCTGAACCATCTTGAGCAGGATGCTCTGAAGAAGTCCAGGAGCGACGCAGCGACGCTGGATATCTCGAACTTCGCCGACCTCGGGTCGGATAACTTCGAGCAGGACTTCACCATCGGGCTGATCGAGAACTCGCAGGAGACACTCCGCGAGATAGATGCCGCTCTCCAGCGAATCGAGGATGGCACCTACGGCATCTGTGAGGAGGACGGTGCCAAGATAAGCAAGGCTCGCCTCAAGGCCATCCCGTGGGCGAGGCTCTGTATTGAATGCCAGAGGAAGGCCGAGCAAGAAACCGCGCAGTCCTGACGACACATCTGGCCTTCTGGCTCAGCCTCGTCGTCGGACTCTTCGCCGACCTGGTCTCCAAGCGGCTGATCTTCCAGTGGCTCGCCAACGAGCCCACCCAGCGATTCGTCGTCCTCGGCGAGTGGTTGGTCATCCAACTCCACCGCAACCCCGGCGGGGTCTTCGGCCTCTTGCCAGGAAAGAGCTACGTGTTCGTCGTCCTCACTCTGGTCGCGCTCGGCGTGGTCGCCTGGCTCTTCCTCACCATGAAGCCCGGGAAAGTGCTCTATCCGCTCGCCTTGGGACTCGTGGCCGCAGGGGCACTGGGAAACCTCTTCGACCGCCTCGTGCTCGGCTACGTCAGGGATTTCATCTACGTCGAGATCATTCGCTGGCCCGCGTTCAACTTGGCCGACACCTGCATCTGCGTGGCGGCGGGGCTGTTGGTGCTGGAGATGCTGCGAGGAGAGGGGAGCAAGCGCCTCAGCGAATGAGGCGCGCGTCGGCCCAGTCGAGGTGGTCGCAGATGTCGAACTCCCCCCCGAAATCCGCCACCAGGCTCAGCCGCGACGCACCGTCGAGCGGGATGGACACGGCGAGCGGGTCGTCGCGCCCGCTCAGACCCTTGCGCTCGTAAACCTTTTTCCCGTCCACGACCACCGCCACGTCCACGTTGCCCTTCTCGCCGACCTCGTCGTCGAGGCCGACCACGGCGGCGAAGCGCTTGAAGCGGCCGTCGAGGGCGTAGGTGAGGATGCAACGGGAGTGGACCCCCAGGCCCTTGCGAAAGGTCTTGCCCCCCACCCGCAGCGGATTCCCATCCACGCTCCGGTCGCGGCGGTAGTGCCACACGAGGTCGAAGAAGGGGGTTTCCTTGACCTCGACGGGCTCGAGGTCGGAGAGATAGACGAGGCGGCCGCCGGCGAACTCGACCCGCGCCACCTGGCTCAGGGCGACCGCAAGGCTCAGTCCGAACGGGCTTCGCAACAGGACCTTGTCCCCCTTGCTGCCGCCCAGGGCGCCGGAAACCCGGCTGCCGTCCACCCCGAAGACCGTCGCCACAAGGCCGGCCTGCCTCGGGCCGGGCTTCTGTGGTGCTGCGAACTCGATGGTGGCGATGCGGGCGAAGTCCACCGCGAGTTCCCCGAGGAGCCGGGAACTGAACTTCACGCCCTTCTCCCCGAACTCCTCGACACTGCCCTCGACCACCTCGCCGTTGCGCAGGACCAGGCGGTCGAGTTTCCCCTCGTCGGAGGCCTCGGGTCGGCGCCCGGGCGAGAAATCGATCGCCGCGATGGCCTCCAGGGGCCATCGGGCTTCGCCGAAAAGGAGCGAGGCGGTCCGCAACGTGGCCCCACCGCCACCGCGTAGTTCAGCCCGGAAGAGGTCGCCGTTGCGCAACTTGACCGTGGGGCTGGCCCGCCGCGCGCCGCGCGCCAGCGGACGGAGTTCGATGGCCACGAGGTCCGAACACGCCAACTTCACTTCGCTCCCGCCGGTGCGGACGACCACCGCCGGGGTCGGCTCGAAGCGGACGATCTCGCCAGTGATCACCTTGTCGTCCACGGTTCTTATCGAGGCGGCATGGGCGGTGACGGCCAGGAAAACGAGCGCTACGGGGCCGGCATTCCTCATTTCGCGCCCTTCCCAGGCTTGGCCTTCCTGGCGAAGAACCGATACTCGGGAATGGCCGCGGGGTCGAGGTCCGGGAAGTGCTTCGCCAACTCGATGATCGCGCGCTGGAGTTGGTTGTCCTCCTCGAAGTCACAGGCGAAGTCGGCCCCGCGCTCGTCGGCGACCAGGATGCGAATCCAGGCGCGCAGCAGCCGTCTGGCCCTGTCCCGTCCGATCTCCTCGGCCAGCCCCTCGTACCACTGGTCGAAGCCCGGGTAGCGTGAGGCATCGAAGGCGTCGAACTCGGCCAGACGCGCGAAGAGGTCCGCGTTGCCCTCGAGGTGCTTCGCGCTGTAGCGGAAGAGGGCGCCAGTCTCGCGCAGGTGCTCGAAGTCCTTGCTGGTCACAGTGGGCTTGAAGGCCACCTTTATGTCCGGCTCGACCCCCTTGCCGTGGATGCTGCGCCCGCTGGGCAGGTAGTACTTGGCCACGGTGAGTTTGAGGCAGGACTGCCCGGCAGTGGCCCTCAGCGGGAAGAGGCGCTGGACGCTGCCCTTCCCGAAGGTCTTCTCGCCGATCAGGACCGCTCGCTTGTGGTCCTGGAGGGCGCCGGCCACGATCTCCGAGGCGCTCGCGCTACGCCCATTGACCAACACCGCAATCGGATAGTCGGGATGGGTGGCCGGGTCGCGGGTGCGGAACTCCTTGCGGGGGGCTATCTGCTTGTTGCGGCCCTCGGTGTAGACGATCAGTTTGTTGTGCTTGAGGAACTTGTCGGCCACCTCGACCGCCACCCCCAGTTGCCCCCCGGGATTGCTCCGCAGGTCGAGCACCAGGGCGACCATGCCTTGCTTCTCGAGGTCGGTGAGGGCCTTCTCGAGGTCGCGAGCCGTCCCGCTGGAGAAACTGAACAGCCGCACGTAGCCGATCTTGCCCGGGAGCATCTGGTGTCGGACGCTGGGGAGTTCGATGGCCGCGCGGACGATCTTCAGTTTCAGCGGCTTCTCGAGGCCCGGGCGGCTGATGGTCACCTCGACGGGCGTGCCGACCTGGCCGCGCAGTTTCCCCACGATCTCCTCGCTCTTCTTTCCTGCGGTCGGTTCGCCGTCCACGGCGACGATGCGGTCGTAGGAGCGGATGCCCGCCTTGTAGGCGGGCCCGTCGTAGTTGGGCCGGACGACCGTGAAGACCGGCTCCTCCCCCGTGTCGAAGTGCTTCATGAACTGCACCACCGCCCCTATGCCCGCGTAGCGGCCCGTGATGTGCTCCCGGAACTTCTTCCACTCGTCCTCGTCGAAGTAGGAACTGAAGCGGTCGGGGTGTTCGCCTCTGGCCAGAATGCTCACCATCCCCTTGGCGGCGGCGTTGATGAGTTCCTGGTCGTTGAGCGGCTCCTCGACGTGGAAGCGCTGGATGTAGGTCTTGACCTCGTTGAGGATGGCGTCGCTGAGCCGACCCTCGCGGCTCGAGGGCCGCAGGAGGAGTTTTCGCAGTTTGTGGTTCTCGAGGAGGCTTCGCGCCAGCCGACCCTCGGCGGTCGGCTCCTCGGCCGCTTCCTCCAGGAGAGCCTGGACCGGGGGCGCGAAGTCGTCTATCTCCGCCAGGGCAAGGGCACACCGCAGCCGACTTCCCCGGCCGTTTGCCGAGACCAGGAGGCGGCGGAGCGTGGTGTTCGCTTGCTTGAGGCTCTCCTCGGTCGTGGCGGTGAAATACAGGGCGCGCGCCACCGCCAGGGTCACCTGGCGGTCCAGAGCGGTCTCCTCACAGAGCCTGAGGAGTTCGCGTTCGGTGGCCGGGATGTTTCGCGCGGGTTCGTCGCCGAGCATCCCTGCCGCCATGGCCGCCAGTTGCGGTTGTCTTTTCTCCCTGACGAGCTCCACCAGGATCGGGACGGCCTCCTCGGGCTGTCCGAGTGAGCAGAGGGCTTTCGCCATGGCCAGCCTGGCGGCGGGGCGCGCCCGGCCCAGTTGGCTCTTGATCACCGGGACCGCTACCTCGCCGAGTTCGGCCAGGCGCCGCCCTGCGGCCCACAGGGCCTCGGGCTCCGCCTCCCGGAGCCGTCCCGCTATCGAGCGGACCTCTCTGGCCAGGTCGCGCTCGGCCGCCGGGACCACTGCCCCCAGCAACCAGAGCAACGCGAGCGCAACTGTGGCACGTCGCCGCATCGCCTCAGTTCTCCTTTCGCGGATAGAGCCGGCGCACCCGCACGCGCTTGCCCCGGGGCGAGACCACCGGCTCGATCAGACCGCCCTCCCCCTCAGGCCCCGTCAGCAACACGTCGCCGAAATACGCCGGGGTGAAACCTCGGATCATCAACATCTTCTCGCGGTCGAGGATCATGCCAGGCGTCCACGAGAGCGCCTTGACCGCGTGGTCGGAGTCGTCGTCGGTCAGGGTCACGTTGAAGCCGAAGCGCATCCCCGGCCGCGGGTTCTCGATGCCCAGGAAACTCCACGGAATCGCAACCTCGTAAACCGCCCCCGAGTTGTCCTGCTTCAGGCGCACCCGGTACTCGCCGCTCGGCTCCTCGTCCTGGTCGTCGCGGCGTTCGTCCTTGCGAGTGAGGGCCAGGGTGAGGAGTTGGTCGTTGCTGCCGAAGCGATAGCCGTAGCCGCCGTCGTTGTCGGCGTCAATCGCTATGACCAGACCGTCGCCTATCCAGTTGTCCGAGTAACTCGTGTAGGTGCGGTGGACGTCGTCGTTGAGGTCAACGGCGAAATAGAAATAGCGGGAGTCCCAGCCGGTGTAGAGGACGGCCGATAGGTCGGCAGGGGAGCGCCAGCGGGCCTCTCGCCACGGCGTCCCCTGGATTTCCTCCACGTGTGCCGGCCCGTCCAGGTGGGCCGCGTCCTCCCGCCGCCACGGCTCGTCAATCGCGCCGTCAATGTTGGGCGGCACGGACATCCTCGGACACCGCAGGAGCGCGGGCCTCCGGGCGGCGAGCGCCTCGCGGGCCGAGTTCAGCGCGTCCTTCAGGCGCGCGTAGTCGGCCTCGCTGAGTTTCTCGTCGCGGAGTGCCCGGTCGAGCAGGGCGACAGCGCGCTCGTGTTGGTCGAGCCGACAGAGCGCCCGGGCCAACGCCGCCAGGTCGCCTCGGTGCCAGAGCGCCGCCACCTCGCGCTCCGCAGTCCGGCGGTCCTGGTTGCCGTAGGCGAAGAGCCCCCGGTCCGTGCAAACCAGGAGCACCCCCCCGGCGAACCCCACCGTGGCGTAGGCCGAGCCGAGGGGCCTCATGTCCCCCACCACCTTGCCGTTCTCCCCCGAGAGCACAACGGCCTGCTGGAACTGCCCGGCGCGCCCGACGACCGCCAGGTAGTCATCGCCCACCGCCAGAGGCGACGGACGGAAGAGACGCAAGGGCGCGCTCCGCCACCGAGACTTCAAACTCTCGGGGTCCAGAGCCTCCACCACCAGGTCGCCGTCGTTGTTCCGGTGCGCGACGAAAAGCGCCTCCTTGCCTGCAACCGCATCGGTCAACGAACCGGCCAGAAGCGACCGCCGCCGCACGACCGTTCCCTTCTCGGGGTCGAGCGAGAGAATCTGGGCGTTATGAACGTATTCCTCGGGGATGACGAAGCAAGGCCGAGCGTCGGCGCCGGCGATCAGCCGGCTGATCCCGAACCCCACCGCCGTCCGCCATAAAAGGCGACCACCACCGAGGTCCACCCCATAGACCGTGCGGTCGTCCACGACGACGTAGAGCCTGGCATTCTCGGCCACGAGGGCCGGCGGGTCGGTCACCCGCGGCAGCCGAACCCCCAACCCGGGCAGGCCGAGTTCGATCTGGCCCTTCGGCTCCCCGCTGGCCGGGTCGAGCCCGAAAAGGGCGGCCGGGCTCTCCGAAACCACCCACACCCGCCCGCCGGCGACGAGCAGCCCCCCGGCCAAAACCACGCGGGTCGCAAGCCTGCGCCGCCAGGCCTCCTTGCCGTCGCTGGCCCCGAGGGCGATGACCTCGCCGCCGGATGTCGCCACGAACACCCGCCCACCATCGGCCGCGACCGCTACCACGCGATAACTCTCCATCCCTGCGCGCCGCAGCGTCGGCCGCTCCCCTTCTCCTGGAGGGGCGGTGGCGAACGTCCACGCGGTCTCCCCGCTCCGAGGATCGAGGGCGACGACCTGCCGTGGGCTGGCGAGGACCAGCTTGCCGCCAGCCATCACGGCCAACTTGTCCCATTCGCCCAGGTCGCGCTCCCAGAGCAACCCCCCCGTCGCCAGCCTCCGACACTCCAACCAACCGAAGACCGTGGGCCTGTCGAAACTCCGCCGTTGAGCCGCAAGGAAGACCAGCCCCTCCGGGGCACCCGCAATCTCTAGCGCCTCGACTCGCCGATGGGCAATCCTGGTGTGGACGTTCCACAGCCGCTCGGTCGGCGGCCCTTTGGCCGGTTGCGGGTTGGCGAGCGCGGCCAGCGGGTCGCGCTTCGGGTCAGGCCAGGCAGCCCGGCCGTGTTTCTCCACCAGTCGCGCTATCTCGGCGGCCGCCAACGACTCCCCCGAGACCACGATCCCGCCCCCGAGGCGACACGGGGCGTCCGGGGCCGCGCGCAGGAGTTCCTGCCAGGCGGCGACGGCCTTGGCCGGTCGCCCACTCTCCCCGAGGAGCCGCGCCAGGGCGACCACCGCCTCGGCCTTGCGCTTCGGTTCCCGGGCGAGAGCCGCCGCTTTCCTCAACGCGGCCTCGTCGCCGCGGCGACCGACCGCCAGGTAGCAGCGGAAGAGTTGCTCGCGTGTCTCGGCGGCCTTTCCGCCCCTCGAGGCCTTCTCCAGAAGAGGGATCGCCGCCTCGAGGTTTCCACGGTGGGCCTCGTGGAGGCCATGAGCCAGGAGGGCCGACGGCTCATCCGCCTTCTTGACCAGCCTGCGCCGCTCGGCCCAGTCCTCGAAGACCAAGACGTCCCGAGCCGTCACGGCCAGGAGCCGGCCGCCGGCGAGGGTCAGATTCCCCGCGCCCTCGCCATCCTGCCACAATCGCTCGACGGCCAGTGCGCCATCGCCCGTGGCGACGCGCAACAACGCGCGTTCGGTGGGGACGAGCAGCGCGACCTGCGAGAGAGCCGGCCGGCCCTCCGCCACACCTGGCAGTGCGACGGACCACAGGCGCCTGCCCGTCAGCGCATCCAGGGCGGCGACCTTCTCACCCACGGCGAAAACCTTCCCCCCGGCCACGCCCACCAGGTAGCGCGCGCCCGCGCGCGGCGCCGCCCAACGCAACGAGCCATCCACCGCGTCAATCGCCAGCAGTTGCCAGCCGTCCTGCGGAGCGAGGAGGACGAGGCCGTGGCTCACCACCGGCGGGTTATTTGCCCATCGGCGGTTGCGTTCGATGCTGCTGCGGCGGAGTTGAGCCGCCTGCGACGGATATCGCCTCGCCCACCGAATCGCTCCCGAGCGAAGGTCAATCGCTGCTACGACCCCCAGATTCGAGAGGAAGTAGACGCTCGAGCCTTCCGCCGCCGGCGCGCCGGGCAGTCCACCCAGGCCGAGAAAGGCGGGAATCGTCCGCGAACACACGAAGGTCTGCCAGAGGCGCTGGCCCGTGGCCAGGTCGAGCGCCACCACGCCCGTCCGCGCTTCCTCGCCCATCTCCGTCAGGCCCACGACCACCACACCATCGGCCACCACCGGCGAGGTGAGCAACACCCGAACCTTGCTGCCGAGCGAGTGGTCCTTTTCGTCCTTGTCCCCGGGTTGTGGCTCGGGGGGCTTGAAACTGCGCCGCCAGACCAGTCGCCCCGTGGCAGCCTCGAGCGCGACCACCGAATCGCCGAGTCGCGCCACCGCCAGGCCGTCGTCGCAGGCCACCGCGTGGGGGGTGTCGGCGAAAGGCCCGGCCAACCACGGCCGCAGGCTCTCCGGGAACGCCCAACGCAACTCGCCAGTGGCGGCGTCCAGTGCCCACACGCTCGTCTGGTCCGCCACGAAGACCATTCCGCCGCGCGTCGTGGGGCAGATGTTCATCGGCAACGGAATGCCCTGACGGCGACAGACCCTCGCCTCGCGCTCGTCGAGTTGCGGGTTCGGCAGGGGCCATCGCCACAGCGGCTCTCCGACCTCTCGCACCGAAACGCCAGGGCGCGCGCCGTCCGGCGTCCCGGCCAGCATCGGCCATTCGCTCAAAGGCCGCGGACCGGCTGGTCGCGGCGCGTTCGCGAGCAACTGGCGAACGGTCATCTCGGAACCGGCCGCCGCGACCCGTTGGCCGAGCCGACCCTCGAGCCGCCTGGAGAGTGTCTTGGCCCTGCGAGCCTGTCCGAGCGCCTGCCGACACACCAACATCCTCGCCTCGAGGGATAGCACCGAGACGCTCGGCTCGGGACAGAGCGCGACCAGGCGCTCCCAGGCGGCCAGCGCGCCCACGAAATCGCCCCGCTCGAAAGCCAGCGCGCCCAGGGCCGTCAGCGCCTCGTCTCCCCACGAACTCGCCAGATACCGCCTGGCCACAACCCGAAGCCCCTGGGGCTGGCGGGACCGCAGGCCGCGGTGGAAGAGCGTCTCGGCCGCCTCGTCGTGAATGTCGCGGTAGAGTCGCAACGCCTCTTGCGGCAGGCGAGCCACCTCGGCCGCGGCGACCTCCTGGACGGGCAGGAAAAGATCGGGGTCCCGCCCGTGGGGCACAAGGGGTTGGGCACCGTCCTTGCCCCGGTAGTCGGCCACCCGCTGGTAGAGTTCCAGGGCCTTGCGCCATTGGCGCTTGCCCGCTGCTTTTCGCGCTGCGCCGAGCAGGCCGGCCACCTCGCGGTCCGTCTCGATATACAGCGAGGAATCGGAGGCCGGCGCCACCTGCGCGCGCACCGGCCACGCCGTCAGCGCCGCCATAACCGCGGCCACGGGCGCCAGAAAACGCAACAGAGCTCGCTCCTTCATAGCCGACGCAGTCTCTTGGCTGTACGCTGCGGGCGGGATTCCACAACCGGAGTATACCACAACGCCGCGCCCACCTTCAACCATGTAGTGAGTGTGGCCCCTGATTATGGGGTTCTCGATAACCCCATCGGCGGCGGGTGGG
>CAYYCI010000046.1:0-13219 GCA_964470215.1 uncultured Planctomycetota bacterium | reverse complement strand
CATCATGATCAACTCCAACCCCGAGACGGTCTCGACCGACTACGACACCGCCGACAGGCTCTACTTCGAGCCGGTCACCTTCGAGAACGTCCTGAACATCGTCGAGGCCGAGAGGCCCCTCGGGGTGGTCGTCCAACTCGGCGGCCAGACCCCCCTGAGCCTCGCCGTCCCGCTCGAGAGAGCCGGGGTGGCAATCCTCGGCACCCCACCCGAACAGATAGACCGGGCCGAGGACCGCCGGCGCTTCGCCGAGGCCCTCGAGCGCCTGGGCCTGCGACAGCCGGCCAACCGCTCGGTCACCTCGCTTGGGGAAGCCCTCGAGGCCGGCGACGAACTCGGCTACCCCCTCCTGGTCCGCCCCTCATACGTCCTCGGCGGCAGGGCGATGGAGATCGTGGCCAACCGCCAGGAACTCGAGCGCTTCTTCACCCTCGCCATCGAGGCCAGCCCCGACCACCCCGTGCTCATTGACAAGTTCCTCGAGAACGCCATCGAGCTCGACGTGGACGCCCTGGCCGACGGGCGCGACGTCTATATCGGCGGCATCATGGAGCACATCGAGGCCGCCGGGGTCCACAGCGGCGACAGTTGCTGCATCATCCCACCACACACCCTCGACGAGGCCACGGTCCGCGAGGTGGCTCGCCAGACCCGGGCGCTGGCCCTCGAGTTCGGCGTCAACGGACTCATCAACGTCCAGTACGCGGTCCAGGATGGCGAGGTCTATGTCCTCGAGGTCAACCCCCGGGCCTCGCGCACCGTGCCTTTCGTCAGCAAGGCCACGGGAGTTCCCCTCGCCAAGGTCGCCACGGCGCTCATGCTGGGCGCCACCCTGGCCGAACTCGGCCTCGTTGGTCAGCCACACTACTTCGCCGTCGCCGTCAAAGCCCCAGTCCTGCCATTCGCACGGTTCCCGGGTGTGGACGTCGTCCTCGGCCCGGAGATGAAGTCCACCGGCGAGGTGATGGGCATGGACAGCAATTTCGGAGTGGCCTTCGCGAAGGCCCAACTGGGCGCCGGAACCCAACTGCCCCTCTCGGGCACGGTCTTCATGAGCGTCCGCGACGCCGACAAGCCGGTGGTCATCGAGGCCGCCCGGCGCTTCCACACCCTCGGCTTCCGAATCATCGCCACCGGTGGGACCTGTAGCGCGCTCCGCCAGGCCGGCATCCCCGCTGAACTCATCCTCAAGGTCTCCGAGGGCAGGCCCAACGTCGTGGACGCAATGAAAAACCGCGAGGTCGACCTGATAATCAACACCCCGAGCAGCAAGACCCCGCGCCGCGACGAGGTCTCGATCCGCACCACCGCCGTCCTGCGAGGCGTCCCACTGATAACCACCAGCCAGGGCGCCATAGCCGCGGTCAGTGCCATCGAGGCACTCAGAGCCGGGGGCTTCGGAGTGAGGGCACTCCAGGACTGGCACAACGAAATCCCCTCGCCGCGGGTCGCCAGCTTCGTCGGCTCACGCCGGGGCAACAGCCAATAAACCGCCGGGGCAACGCCCTCATGGCAAAACACATCTCCGTCACCGACGGAGTGGTCTCCAGCCCGATATCCTCATCTGCCGAAGCGAAATCCCAATCTCCGAGGAAGCAACGGCCAAGATCGCCCTCTTCTGTAACGTCGAAGCCGAAGTCGTCTTCGAGGAACTCGACCTCGAACACAACCCGCGCTGCCCCCCGCCCCCTGGACCGCAAACCATCGGCCCTGCCCGCTGCGGTTGCGGGCTGGGCATCCCTGCCTCGCGTGTCGCGTTTGCAGGGGCACGGCACCGCCGTGCCCGATCTGGCAGACCGGTCGCGACGGAACTGTCCTTGACGACCTCTGGCGCTCCCCCCGCCAGCCGGATACGGTCTGCGTATCAAGGTCCAGCGGAGGCCCGCTTGACAACCGCCGGCCCGGACCTAAGATGACGCCACCAGGCCCAACTTCGTAAGGAGAAGCCAGATGCAGGTCGGGTTCCTGACCGCGTGTATGCGCAACCGCTCGCTCGAGGAGGTCGTGGCGTTCGCGGGCGAGGCGGGCTTCGACGCCCTCGAGGTGGCAATCGCCCACTTGCCCGCCGAGAACCTGATCGAGCAAGGCGCCGATATCCGCGAACTCCTCGCCAACCACGGTCTCGCAATCTCCAGCATCGCCGCCTATGGAAACTTCCTCAAAGGAGGCCCCAGCGAGCGACAACAAGCCATCCAGCGAGCGACCCTCTACGTGGACGCCTGCTCGGCCATCGGCACGGACGTCCTGTGTGTCCTGGCCGGGATGCCCGTCGAGGGCAAGACGAAGGAGCAAACCATCGCCGAGGACTTCAAGGAAGTCTTCACCCCCATTGCCGAATACGCAGGCGAGAAGGGCGTGAAACTGGCCTTCGAGAACTGGTTCGCCACCCTCCTCCAGAACTTCGACCACTGGGACGCCATGCTCGACGCCCTCCCTCTCCCCAACGTCGGATTCAACTACGACCCATCACACCTCATCTGGCAGGGGATTGACTACCTGGCGGGCGTCGACCGCTACGCCGACCGCATCTTCCACACCCACGCCAAGGACACCGAGATCCGCCACGACGTCCTCGCCGTGCGCGGCAATCAGGGCCGCGGCTGGTGGCGTTATGTCATTCCGGGCTTCGGCAGCATCGAGTGGGGCAAGTTCGTCGCACGCCTCCGAAGGGCCGGCTACGACGGCGTCCTGAGCATCGAACACGAGGACGGCGCGTTCTCGCCCGAAGAGGGCCTCAGGAAGGGGCTCGGCTTCCTCCGTCTCTTAGCTTGATCCGCACCTTTACCACGCAAACGCGCAATCTCGCCCCGCGTCAGATACGAGGCATGTAGGCGGGCCGTCTCGGCCCGCGTCAGATGCGAGGCAGGTAGGCGAGGCCGTCTCGGCCCGCGTCAAGTCGGTCAAGGGGATTGGGGGTTCGGACCTCGTTGGCGTGTGGCCAGGGAGTCCTCGATCAGGTCAAGGATGCGGCTGGCCAACTCGGCCTTGGCCAGGTCCAGTGGCTCGCCCCAGCCGCTCTCGCGGGTGAGAATCTCGGCGCGGATGCGCTCCGAGCCGAAGGTCTCCGGCCGATTCAGAACTATCGCGTCGAAGTTCTTCTCGGCGAGTTTCCGCTCCGCGTTGCCCCGCCCCTGTCCCGACTCCAGCGCGAAGCCCACCACGAACCGCTCACCCTTCATCCTCCCGAGGCATCGGGCGATATCCTCGGTCCGCTCCAGGCGCAAGACCAGCGGCCCATCCCCCTTCTCGATCTTCACCGGGCTGGATGAGGCGGGGCGGTAGTCGGCTACGGCGGCGGCCAACACGGCGGCCTGGCACCGCGGGAACTCTCCCAGGCACGCCTCGAGCATCTCCGCCGCCGACCGAACCGAGACGAACTCCACCCCCGGCGGCGGGCTGAGCGCCGTCGGGCCGGAGACCAGGATCACCTCGTGGCCCCTCCTGGCCGCTTCCTGGGCGACGGCGTAGCCCATCTTCCCCGAGGAGCGGTTGGTCAGGTAGCGAACGGGGTCTATGTCCTCGCAGGTCGGGCCAGCGGTTACCAGTATCCTCACGGCTTTCTCCCGGCCTCCTCCTCGATGCACCACAGGTGGCCGACGGTCCTGAGGAAAAGTTGGCCGTCCACGAGCGCGGGCGAGGCATACATCTTCTCACCCAGGTGGTTCTCTGCCAACTTGCGAAACTCTCCCTTGGCCGAAACCACCGTCACCAGGCCCGAGATGTCGGGGAAATACACCCTGTCGGCAATCGCCACCGGCGAGGCGAAACACCCCCGCCCGGCCAACCGCTCCTGCCACAGGCGCTTCCCCGTGGAAGCGTCGAAGCAACTCGCCATCCTGTGGCTCGAGACCGTGAATGCTCTGCCGCCGGCCAGCACGGGTGAGGCCACGTATTGCCCCTTCGTCCTCGTTTCTCCACGCCAGACCACCGGGTCGTCGCCGGTGGCCAGCCTCTCGAGGCTCACTGCGAAGAGGCCGTCGGAACTGAGCAGGTAGAGCGTGGAGCCACGAGCGACGATGGTCGTCACCGTCTCGCCGCAGGCCGGGATGGGATGCGACCATAGCATCTGGCCGGTGGCCGCATCGAAGAACCGCAAGAGGTCGTCCTTCTTCGGCCCCGCCCATCCCCAGATGGCGATGGGCCTCTTGCCGCCGAAGTCCACCACGGTCGGCGTGCGGTGTTGGCCCTCGAGGCCCGGCCAACGTCTCAGGTCGGTTCGCCAGACCACCCTCCCGCTCGCTGGGTCGAGGGCGCAGAGATAGGGGGCGCGAGGCTGCCCGCCGTAAACGATTACCTTGCCGTCGGCAACAACCGGCGAAGCGGAAACCCCGTAGACATCCTCGAACGGCAACTCGGTGTTGGTCCAGAGCAACTTGCCGTCGAGGTCGGTGCACATCAGGCCCGCCGTGCCGAACCACGCGAAGGCCCGGCCGCCGTGGACCAGCGGCGTCGGGGTGGCGGGGGAGTTCTGCACGTTGATTGACGGCTGCGACCCGGCGAGGCCCTCGCGCACCCAGCGGACCTTTCCCGTCTGTCGGTCCAGACACACGATGGCGCGGACAAACTCCTGCTCGGTGAAAAGGAAATTCCGCTCGACGAAACCGAACGCCGCCACACACAGAGCCACAGGGACGAACCACCGCGCCGGAGAACGTCCGCCGCCCGCCAGAAGGCCCACGACGCTCACCGCCACCGCCACCCCGCCCACGACGCTGGCGGGCGTCCTCAGCGACACCAGGAGCCAGCCGCAGGGGACTCCCGCTATGCCTTCGGGCGCGAGTCCTCGCAGCGAGCGGTAAAGCCCGAGCGCCGCGGGATACCCGAAGCCGAAAACCCCCAGGAGGAACGCCGCGACGACGACCGCGAGCCAGGCCGAGCGGTTGTGTTGTCGCTCGGCTTTCGGGCTCTCCGCCGCCCTCGGCGCGACCAGAGTTGCCACGACCGCGACCACGGCGCTCAGCGCCACCACGGCGACGGCCTGGCGTATCTCGCTTGCCATTCGCTCGGGGCTTTTCATGTCGAAGTAGGCTGGGAGCGGTCTGGCGAAGACGACGCCCAGGCAAAACCCGACCGCCAGGGCCGCCACGACGACACGCGCGGCCCTCCCCCCGAGGACGGCACAGGCCAACGCTGCGGCTGCGACCGCGTAGGAGGCCAGAAGCCAGGCCTCCATCCGTTGGTCGGTCGTCATCGCGGCGGTGCCGAGACGCAACCGCGCCGAGAGAACGAAATGGCACCACGTCCCCGCCAGTGCGGCCCAGCAAGCCAACCCCAGGAACGCGCGGGACGTCCTCGCCTTGACCCGCCGCAGCACGACCAGGAGGCCGGCAATCGTCACGACCGCGGGCAACAGCGCCATGCCGTCGGCCATCACTCGCTTCGCCGTCCGATGGCGCTGGGTGTGGTAGGCGGTCGTCACGAGCACCCGGTCGCCCGCGACGACCGGCGAGGAGTGGCCGCGACCGGGAATTCGCGTCTTCCACTTGACGTTGCGCTCAGGGGACCAGTGCAACGGGCCGTTGGGAGAGGCGCTCACGCCGTGGTGGTCCAGGCCGCGCCAGCCGGGCCAGTCGTCGGCGTGGGCGAGCGCCGCCAACGCAAAGGCCGCCAGTTGGCCGAACCACGAGGCTCTCATCGCGTTCCCTCGAGGTAGCCGCGCGAGGGCATGAGGCCGAACTGGCTGAGGACCGCCCCCGTGGCCTCGAGGGCCTGGCGGGGCATCCGCAGGCCGGCGTGGAGGCGCGGGGGCGGAAAGTCCAGCGCCTCGGGACCAAATGCCATGAAGTGGTCTATCGCCTTGTTGGCGTTTGCGTAGATGTTCCCGCAGGGAAGTCCCCTGAGAACCTCGAAGGCGGCGTTCATCGCCCTCGTGAGCCGCTCCGAGAGCGATTGAGCCTGGCGGGCGCGGCCGGCCGCCAGGAGTTCGATCACCTCGCTGAGTTGCGCAGCGAAACAGTTGGCCGTGCTCAGGAGGAAGCCGTCGTAGGGACCGCCACCGGCCTTCAGCCACCGGTGGTAGTCGCCCTCGGCCCCGCGGACGACGAACATCCCGCCGAGGTCCAGGCCCGAGGTCGCCACGCTGTCCCTGCCGCTCGAGTCCTTGAGCATCACAAGGTTCGGATAACGCGAGGCGAGGTCGGCGACCACTTGCGGCGAGACCTCGTTCTCGGTCACCTGGGGCAATTGATAAATCGCCAACGGCAAGCCCAGGACGAGCGCTTCCTCGAGGGCCGAGGCGATCTCTTCCTGAGAACGGTCGGATCCCTTCGGGGGGCACAGGGCGAAGCCGCACACTCGCGCCGCCGCCAGCGCCTCGAGCGGCTCGCCACAGCCCGTGCGTTCGCCCAGGGTCGCGGCGGTCTTCTCGAGGAAGGCGATGGCTTGCTTGTGGTCGGTCGCCAGCGCGCCGACGAGGATTCGCATCCCGTGGCGGGGCGCCAGGTCGAGAAACAGCGAGAGCACCTCGACCGCTTCCTCGTCGGCCAACTCCCAGCCGTCGCCCGTCGAGCCGGGGACAAGCACACCCTTGACGTAGGGCGCCATGGAGGCCACGCGGGCGGCTATTCGCTCGTGGTCAATCGAGCCGTCGGGGCGGTAGTGGGTGAGCGGAGGACACCACAGGGTCGGCGGCCCGCCGGGGAGGAGTTTTTCCCAAAGGCGCGAGCGTTCGGCCGCCGCGTTATTCACTTTGGTTCCTTTGCTGCCTTGTAGTGCCAGCATTCTGGCGCGGCGGCTGGCATCGATCAACCGCGGATTGAGAGGTCAGAAGGGTGGGCACGGCGGTGCCGTGCTCCTACGACGTGAGGCAGGGACGCCCCGCCCACGGTGAAGAACGGTGGGGTGGCGGGGCGAGGCGTTGCCCATTCGGGGGGCTTTTGTTAGAGTGGTCGCCGCTGAGGGCCAACGTGTTCATGGCTTGGAACGAGGACTCGAGGTTCGGATGAGCGCACGGGTGGTCTGGAGGTTCGCGCCGCTTTTGGCTCTGGCGGCGGTTTCCTGTCTTTGTAACTCGCCGTATCCGAAGGCGGAGCGGGAGGCGAATATCGTCTATACCACGTTCGCAGACGAGCCGCGGCACCTCGACCCCGCGCAAGCCTATGGCGGGGTGGCGTATGGCTTGATCTGCAACATACTCGAGCCGCCGTTCCAGTATCACCTTCTCAAGCGCCCGTACACTCTCGAGCCGCTGACGGCGGTGGCGATTCCCCGGCCCGGGAGGCGGGTGGTCGAATGGGAGGGGAAGAAGTCGGAGGCGACGGTTTACACGGTGCGGATAAAGCGGGGGATTCGGTACCAGGATCACCCCTGCTTCGTCGAGGCGAATCGCCACCTGGGGCCGAGGGACGTCCGCGGGGTAAGGACGGTGTGGGACTTCGAGCGGAAGGCCACGCGGGAGTTGGTGGCGCGAGATTTCGCTCTGGCTGCCCGGCGGCTGGCCGACCCTCGGCTGACCTGTCCGATCATCGGGACGCTCAAGCAGAACATCCTGGGCCTGGCGGAGTATGGGGAGGCGCTGGAGGCGGCCCTGGAGGCCGAGAGGCGGCGGCGCCGCGAGGCGGCCGGGCCGCTCTACAACCGCGAGGAGGACGAGCGGCTGAATCCCATCCGCCTCGACTATTTCGCCTATCCGCTCCCAGGCTTCAAGGTGGTGGACCGCTACACCTTCGAGGTAGTTCTCAAGCAGCCCTACCCACAGATACTCTACTGGATGGCGATGCCGTTTTTTGCTCCCGTGCCGCCGGAGGCTCTCGAGTTCTACTCGCAGCGGGCGGTCCTCGAGCGGGGGATCGTTTTCGACCGCAACCCGGTGGGGACCGGGCCGTACGTCCTGGCGGAGTTCGATCCGACGAATCAACTGGTCCTGGAGCGGAATCCGAACTTCCGCGGGGAGCGTTATCCCGACCTGCCCAAGCCCGACCCTTCCGACAAGGCGGCCCTCGCCCATTACGGGGAGATGAAGGCTGCGGGGATGCTCGAGGACGCTGGGAAGCGGATGCCGATGGTGGACAAGGTGGTCTTCCGGCGCGAGGTGGAGTGGATACCGCGCTGGACGAAGTTCCTCCAGGGCTACTACGACACCTCGGGAATAAGCAGCGACGTGTTCGACCAGACCATCAGGCTCTCGTCCACGGGCGATGCGCTCCTCTCCGAGGAGATGAAGGCGCGAGGGATTCGGCTTCTTTCGGCACCCGCGCCGGTGGTCTCCTATTTCGCGTTCAACATGGAAGACCCGGTGGTCGGGGGCTACGAGCCGCGCAAGCAGAAGTTGCGCCAGGCGATCGCGATGGCGTTCGACACCGAGGAACTGATAGCGATCTTCCTCAACGGCCAGGGACGTGTGGCCCACAGCCCCATCCCGCCGGGCATGCACGGCTACATCGGGGGGAAGGAAGGGATCAACCCGATCACCCATCGCTGGGACGCGGCGACCGAGCGGGCGGTCAGGCGTCCCCTCTCGGAAGCGAAGAAGTTGCTCGCCGAGGCGGGCTACCCTGGCGGCTACGGCCCGGATGGGCGACGCCTGGTGCTCTATTTCGACAATGGGTGGAAGGCCACGAGCCTGCGCCCTCGGCTGAAATTCGTCATCAAGCAGTTTGCGAAACTGGGGATTCGGCTCGTCTCGCGCACCACCGACTACAATCGCCTGGGCGACAAGGTCCGCTCGGGCAACTACCAGATTCTCTCCTGGGGCTGGCTCGCCGATTATCCCGACCCCGAGAACTTCCTCTTCCTCCTGTACGGCCCGAACCGCGCGAAGGACAAGAGCGGGGAGAACTGCGCGAACTATGCGAACCCGGAGTTCGACCGCCTCTTCGAGCGGATGCGCGCCATGCCCGATGGCCCGCAGCGGCGGGCCGTCATCGAGAAGATGAACGCGCTCTTCCACCGCGACGCGCCGTGGTTCGGCATGGTCCATCCGGTGTTTTTCACCCTGGTGCACGAGTGGTACAAGAACGCTTGGCCGAACCCGATGTCGCGGAACCAGATGAAGTACCACCGCCTCGATGCCCGGCTTCGGGCCAAACGGCGGCTGGAGTGGAACCAGCCGCGCTGGCAGCCCGTGGTGGTTTTTCTCGGCGTGTTGTTTGTCCTGACCATTCCGGCCATCCGGGTGGCGGTGCGCCACCTGCGCGAAGACTGACACCATGCTGGCCTACATCATCCGCCGCTTGCTCTATGCGATTCCCATCGTCGTCGGGATCGTAGTCCTGACGTTCATCTTGTTTTTCGTGGTGAACACGCCGGACGACATGGCACGTCGCATCCTCGGGGAGAAGGCGGACTCGCCAGAGGCGATCGCCACCTGGAAGCGCGAACACGGCTACGACCTGCCATACTTCTTCAACCCGGCCGAGCGAGGGCTGGGGAAACTGACCGACACGCTCTTCTTTCAGAAGTGCGCGCGGCTGCTGGTCTTCGACCTCGGCCGGTCCGACGTGACCGGGCGGCCGATCGCCGGCGAGATCAAACGGAGGATGTGGCCGTCGCTGGCCATCGCGCTGCCGACGTTCGTCCTCGGGATGGCGGTCAACATCTCCACCGCGCTCATCATCGCGTTCTGTCGGGGGACATATCTCGACCGCTGGGGCACGGTCCTGTGTGTGTTGATGATGTCGGTCTCCTCGCTCTTCTACATCATCGCCGGGCAGTTCATCTTCGCCCAGTGGCTGCGGCTCTTCCCCATAAGCGGCTTCGACTGGGGCCCGGCCATGCCGAAGTTCGTCTTCCTGCCGCTCGTGATCGGGGTGATCGGGGGGATCGGGGGCGGGGTGAGATACTACCGCACGGTCGTGCTCGAGGAGATGGGGCAGGACTATGTGCGGACCGCACGGGCGAAGGGTCTTGGCGAGGGCGCGGTGCTCTTCCGCCACGTGCTCAAGAACGCCATGATCCCCATCCTCACCCGCGCCGTGATGGCCATCCCGTTCCTGTTCATGGGCAGCCTGATAATGGAGTCGTTCTTCGCCATCCCCGGCCTGGGGAGCATGACCATCACCGCCATCCACGCCCAGGACTTCGCGGTCGTCCGCTCGATGGTCTATATCGGCGCGATCCTCTACGTCGCGGGCCTCCTGATGACCGACATCAGTTACACGCTCGTTGACCCGCGCGTGACGTTCGGGGTGAGCGACACCCGCAGCCTCTACGGCGGGCCGACGGTCCGCGAGGTGGCCAGGGTGGTCGTGGCGGTGGTGGTGATGGTTGCGGCGGGGGCTGGGCTCTACCGCGGCCTGGACTGGCTGGTCCATCATCCTGCCGTTGGGTCGTTGCGAGTTCCGCTGGTCTCGAATGGTGCGTTGGGGCTGGTTGTGGTTGGCGCGGTCGTTTTCTGGCATCGCGCCCGCCGGCGGGAACTGTGGCAGAACGCCTGGCGCCAGGTCCGCCGCAACCGCCTGGCGATGGTCTCGCTGGGCGTCCTGTCGGTCTATGTGGCGATCGCGGTCCTCGACAGCATCACGTGGCGGGACCCCGAGCGGGGTCCCGATGGGCAGACACGCCACACAGCGGACGGCCGCGTCGTGCTCTCGCCCCCTCGCTCGGCGCTCGACCGACTGTGTGCTCCGCTCGCGCAGCCGGAGAAGAGTTACTCCGCACCGCTGGCCACCCGCCTCCTGATGAAAGAGACGGTCGAGGAAGAGGTGGATGGGCGGGTGGTCATTCGCCGGGTCCACAAGCCCCTGCGATATCCCCGACGCCATCTCCTCGGCACCGACAAGACGGGCCAGGACGTCTTCTACAAGACCCTGAAGAGCGTGCGGACGGGGCTGATCGTCGGCGGGCTGACCACTCTTATCGCCGTGCCGTTCGCGATCTTCTTCGGGGTGCTGGCCGGCTTCTTCGGGGGCTGGATAGACGACGCGGTGCAATACACCTACACGACCCTCGCCTCGGTGCCGTGGGTGTTGCTGGTGGTGGCGTTCATGCTGGTCTTCGGCCAGGGGCTGGTGCAACTGTGTGTGGTGATGGGGCTGACGGGCTGGGTTTCGCTTTGCCGAGTGCTCAGGGGCGAGAGCCTGAAGTTGCGGGAGAAGGAGTTCGTCCAGGCGGCGCTGGCCCTGGGCGTCTCGAAGTTCCGGGTCATCCGCCAACACATCGTGCCGAACCTCATGCACCTGGTCCTGATCACGGTGGTGTTGCGTTTCAGCGGGCTGGTGCTGGCCGAGGCGGTGTTGAGTTACATCGGCGTGGGGGTCGGCCCGGACACGTTCAGTTGGGGCTCGATGATCGATCAGGCCCGCAGCGAACTGGGGCGGGAGCCGGTGGTGTGGTGGAACCTGGCGGCGGCGTTCGTCGCCATGTTCGGCCTTGTGCTCACGGCTAATCTCTTCGCCGACGCCCTGCGCGACGCCCTCGACCCCAGGCTCCGCCGACGCGAGGAGTTGCGATGAGCGAGCCGCTCCTTGTCGTCAAGGACCTGCGCACCTACTTCCGCACCGCCGGCGAGCCGCTCAGGGCGGTGGACGGGGTGTCGTTCGAGGTCCGCCGGGGCGAGACCCTCGGCCTGGTTGGCGAGTCGGGCTGTGGGAAGACCCTCACGGGGCTTTCGATCATCCAACTGGTCCCCAGGCCCAACGGCTACATCGCGGGCGGCTCGATCCTCCTCGAGGGGCGCGAGATCACCCGCCTGCCCGGGCCGGAAAGGCGGGCCTTGCGCGGGCGGAAGGTCGCAATGGTCTTCCAGGAGCCGATGACGTCGCTGAACCCCGTCCTGAGCGTCAGGACGCAACTCCTCGAGGCCATCTTGCGCCACCAGCGCCTGAGCCGAAGCGAGGCGCTCGCCCAGGCGGTCGAGGCTCTCCGCCTGGTCGGCATGCCGGAGCCAGAAAAGCGGCTCGACGAATACCCCCACCAACTCTCCGGCGGAATGCGCCAGCGGGTGATGATCGCAATGGCCGTGGCGTGTAGGCCGTCGTTGCTGATAGCCGATGAGCCGACCACGGCGCTGGATGTCACCGTCGAGGCCCAGATTCTCGACCTCCTGCGCGACCTCCAGGCCCGCCTGGGCATGGCGATGGTCTTCATCACCCACGACCTGGCGGTCATCGCTCAGATGGCCCATCGAGTGGCGGTGATGTATGCGGGGAAGACGGTCGAGAGCGCGCCGACCGATCTCCTCTTCGCCGACGATGTTCCCCGCCATCCCTACACGGAACTCTTGCTGCGGTGTCGCCCGAGCCGGGCTCTGCGGGGCGCCCGCCTCGAGACCATCCAGGGCGTCGTGCCGAGCCCGTCGGCCTATCCGCCCGGTTGCCGTTTCCACGGACGGTGTCCCCACGCCACCTCGCGTTGCCGCGAGGTCGAGCCTCCGCCAATCGAGGTCGGCGACGGCCATTGGATAGCCTGTCATCTTTTCGGCGAAGGGCTAGCGGTTCGCCCCGCGGCGCGGCCCCGAGCCGAGGAAGTCACCTCGCCCGAGCGACCGCCCCTCGAGCCACTCGTGCGTGCGAGCGCGCTCACCAAACACTTCCCCATCAAGAAGGGCATCCTCAAGCGGACCGTCGGCCACGTCAGGGCCGTTGACGGGGTCGACCTGGCGGTTGCGAGGGGCAGGACCCTGGCCCTCGTGGGCGAATCCGGCTGCGGGAAAACCACCCTGGGGAAGACCCTCATCCGCCTGTTGCCCCCGACGGCGGGCCAGGTGTGGTTCGACGGGACCGACGTGGCCTCGCTGGGCGAGGACCAACTGCGGGAGTTCCGCCGACGCGTCCAGTTCGTCTTCCAGGACCCCTACTCCTCGCTGAACCCTCGGATGATGGTGCGCGAGATAGTGGCCGAGGGGATGAAGGTCCACGGGATCGGGGATAGCGAGGCCGAGCGCCGCGAGCGGGTGGAAGAGTTGCTCGTGAGCGTGGGCCTGAGCCCCGAGGCGGCCACGTGCTATCCCCACGAGTTCTCGGGCGGACAGCGCCAGCGGATCGGCATTGCCAGGGTGCTCGCGGTCGAGCCGCAGTTCGTGGTCTGCGACGAGCCGACGAGCGCTCTGGACGTCTCGGTCCAGGCCCAGATTCTCAATCTCCTGCGCGACCTCCAGGAACGCTTCCACCTGACCTATCTCTTCATCACCCACGACCTCGGGGTGGTCGAGTATGTCTCGGACGAGGTGGCGGTGATGTATCTGGGACGGATAGTGGAGCGCGCCCCCACGGAGGCCCTTTTCGACGAGCCGCTTCATCCCTACACCCGCGCCCTCCTTTCGGCCATACCGCAACTGGGAGAA
>CAYYCI010000045.1:0-13551 GCA_964470215.1 uncultured Planctomycetota bacterium | reverse complement strand
TCGAGGTCATTCCGCAGGCCGGCAAGAGCGAGGTGGTCGGTGTCGCCGAAATCCGCTCCCTGAAGCCCCTCGGCGACCAGAAGTGGGAAATCACCACCATCTACCACCCCAAGCCTCGGACCGTAGGCATGCGGGCCGCGGCCGGTCTGAAGATCCTGGTCCTCCCGCGCGGGGCCGACGCCCCGACCGCCATACCCCTGCTGGCCATCACCGAGATCAAACCGCTATGAGACGTGCCGTCCCGGCGTCTATCCTCGCGCTCGTCCTGGCGTTCGCCGGATCGGCATACCCGGCGGACGGCGCCCGCAAGCCCGTGCTGGCCATTCTCGACTTCGAGTCGCCCCAGCCCGAACTCGGCCGCAAGGTCGCCGAGCGCCTGAACCGCAGGGCCATCGAGGCCAACACCCACGTCCTGGTCGACCGCGACGACATCCGCCTCGCGCTCCGGGAAGCCAAACTGGCGGTCAGACTCGAGGGGAACGAGAAGGCCATCCAGGCCTTCGCACGCGAGAGCCTCGGCGCTGACCTCGTCCTCTGGGGAAAAGCGACCCCCCTCGAGAAAGGTTTCCACGTCGAAATCCGATGCATGGAAACCAACGACCAGCCGAAACCATACCTGGCCGTCGGGCGCGACTGCGTCAACTTCGCCGCACTGGCAAACTTCTACACCGACTTCGAACCCATCCTCCTCAAGAAACGAACCACCCTGCGGAAACTCCACCCCGTCGCCCCCGAAGCCAAAAAGATCAATCTCGTCAAGAACGGCTCCCTCGAGAAAGGCACCTGGACCCCCGCCCACTGGTCCCCCGTTGACGGCCTGACGAGTTTCTGGATCGAACGCCAGGACGGGAAGGGCAAGTGTCTGATGTGCGACACCGAGGTCCTCATCTCCCAGGCCGAGGCGTGGTGGAAGAAAATCCGCTCCGGCCAGGCCACCGCCCTCCAGGCCCCCAAGAAAATCCCCGTCAAGCCCAACCAAATCTACTCGACCGTCGGCGGCCTCGACGGCGTGCAAGTCTACAGCGACTTCATCCCGGTCAAGCCGAAGATGCGCTATCGGCTCACAGTGGACATCAAGGCACGCTGGGGCGGCATCTTCTTCCCGAAGGCTTTCGTCAAGGGCTACGCCGACCAGACCGACCAGTTCACCACCCAGAAGCGCGAACTCTACCGCGCATACCTCGCCCTCAGAACCGAAACCCAAGGCCGAAAGTGGGAAACCTTCTCCCGAACCTTCAACCCCACGCTCCGAACCCCACGGGTCAAGTTCATTCGCGTCATGCTCTATTCCTACTGGCCACTGGGCAAGTACTACTGGGACAACGTCGTCATCACCGAGGAAGCCATCGAGGACTAGCCCCAGGACCCGTCCCCCCCTCGATTCTCCCCGAACGAAAACGGAGGACTTGTGACCGTGTGCGACTTGGATTATGTTCCATCCGAACGAGTGGGGAAGCGACACAGAGGCAACACCCCCATGCTTCGCCTGCGCCGGTTCCCCGGCAACCCCATCCTCGAGGCGAACCCCCGCCGCCAGTGGGAAGAGCGCGCGGTCTTCAACGCCGCCGCCGTCCGCAAGAACGGCACAATCTGCCTGATCTACCGGGCCGTCAACGACGCCTACGTCTCGTCCCTCGGCCTGGCGGTCAGCCGCGATGGCCTTCGATTCCATCGCCTGGCCAGACCCGTCTATGTCGGCCAGGACCCCAGCGAGAGCCGCGGGGTCGAGGACCCGCGGATCACCTTCATTGACGGCAAGTATCGCATGCTCTACACCGCCTACGACGGCCGCCATCCCCGGGTGGCCCTGGCCGAATCGCCCGACCTGTTGCGCTGGCAGCGCGTCGGCATCGTCCTCCCCCACCTCCACAACAAGGACTCGGCCATCTTTCCCGAGCGCATCGCCGGCCGCTACTGCATGGTCCACCGCGACCTGCCGAACATGTGGCTCGCCTGGAGCGACGACCTGCGGAACTGGGGCGAATTCGAGGTCCTCGCAACCCCCAGACCACGCTCCTGGGAAGAAGAAAAAATCGGCCTCTCAGGCCCCCCGACCCGCATCCCCGAAGGCTGGCTCGTCCTTTACCACGGCGTAGACCGCCACAAGGTCTATCGCCAGGGCGCGATGCTCCTCGACCCACGAAACCCCCGCCGCGTCGTCAGACGAACCACCGAGCCGATCCTCGAGCCCGAAACCGACTACGAACTCCACGGCGACGTCCCAAACGTCGTCTTCTCCTGCGGCCACCTCGTCCTCGCCGACACCCTGATGTTCTACTACGCGGGAGCCGACACCGTCATCTGCCTCGCCACCTGTCCCATGGCCGAAATCCGGGCATGGGCACAAGGTCGGCTCTAGCCCCTTGAAGCCCCTCGAGCCCGCTGCTATACTCCCCCAGGCATTCCCGTCACCTGGCAGGAGGGTCCATGGTCAAGTTAGAACGCCGCAACGCGGACCCGCCCCTCACGCCAAAGCCGGAGAACCCCTGGGACCAGCGGGCCGTCTTCAACGCCGTCGCCGTCGAGAAAGACGGCAAAGTCCACCTCCTCTACCGGGCGGCCGACTCCGTCCCCGCCATCGCCACCTGCCCCCTGGGCGAGATTCTCGACTGGGCGCGCGGAAAGCCCTGACAAGCAAGGAGCCAAGACCGTGGAAGCCCTCTCCATCCTCGCCGTCGTCTCCCTTTCGGCCTTCGAGCCAATCTCGATCTCCGACGACCAGAAGCCCCGCGTGGTCGTCATGACCGACATCGGCGGCGACCCCGACGACCAGCAGTCCCTCGTCCGCTTCCTCCTCTACAGTTGCGACTTCGCCGTCGAGGGAATCACCACCGGATTCGGCCACGGCCACTACCGAAAGACCCGACCCGACCTGGTCCGAAAGGCAATCGAGGCATATTCGGTGGTCTATCCCAACCTCCTCAGGCACCGAGCCGACTACCCCAGCCCCCGACACCTCCTCTCCGTTCTCAAGGACGGCCACAATGGCGACCCACACTCCGTCGGCCCGGGAATGGACTCCGAGGCCTCCGAATGGATCATCAAGGTCCTCGGCAAGGACGACCCGCGCCCGGTGTGGTTCACCGTCTGGGGCGGCCCCCGCGAACTCGCCCAGGCAATCTGGAAACTCTCCAAGACCAGGCCCCCCGAACAACTCGCCGCTCTCAAGGCCAGAATCCGAGTCCACTCCATCGCCGACCAGGACCGGACCGCCGGTTGGGTCAAGAAAAACCACCCCGACGTCTTCTGGATCTACTCGAGCCTCTTCCGCGGTTTCTGGGCCGCCTACGACCAGAAGACCGTCTCGCCCCAGTGGCTCCGCACTAACGTCCTCGAAGGCCACGGCCCGCTCGCCACCGTCTATCCGCCACGGGCCGCAGGAAAGGACGGCGTCAAGGAAGGCGACACGCCCTCCTTCCTCTACCTCGTCCCGAACGGCCTCAGCGACCCCGAACACCCCGACTGGGGCAGTTGGGGCGGGCGCTTCCTGCCCAGCGGGCGCGGCCGCGAGTTCCGTGACGCCCCGGACCTCCTGGACGACCGACGCCGCGACCCACGATTCTCCGTCGCGCGATGGCGCACCGCCTACCAGAACGCCTTCGCCGCGAGAATGGACTGGTGCGTCCTTCCGCCCGAGAAGGCAAACCACGAGCCTCTCGCCGTCTGTAACGGCGACACCACCCGCCGCGTCCTCTCCCTCGACGCCAGACCCGGCCAGACCATCCGCCTCTCCGCCGACGGCTCCTCCGACCCCGACGGCAACGCCCTCTCCCTCCGATGGTGGGTCTATCGCGAGGCGGGCACCTACTGGGCCGCGCCCACCATCGAGGGCGCCACCTCGCCCAGCGCCGCCCTCACCATCCCGGCCGATGCCTCCGGCAGGACCATCCACGTCATCCTCGAGGTTACCGACCGCGGCCGCCCACCGCTGACCGCCTACCGCCGCGTGGTCATTCGCGTGGCCGGAAAGCCGGTTTCTCTGCCAGGCGAGAAGCCCGTCACCTCCCTCCCCGGCCCGCCGGAGGAATCGGGGCCGTGGGTCTTCTATCGCGGAATCAACCTCAACGGCCCGCCGCTGGTGATTGACGGCCACAAGTGGGAAGGCGACGACGCCCCGAACCTCGAGTGCCGCGACCGAGCCGTCAACGCCCGGAACGTCTCCCTCCACCCGCCCACCGATCCCGCTCGCGCCAGGATGATTCGCGCCTTCCGCTGGAACCGACAGGCCAGAATCCGAATCACCGCCGTCCCCAACGGCAGATACGCCGTCTTCGCCTACGTGTGGGAAGACAACAACCCCGAAACCTTCACCATCCGCCTCAACCGCAGGACCGTTGCCCGCGACCACAACAGCGGCACCGCTGGCGAGTGGCAGCGCCTCGGCCCCTGGACAGTCGCGGTCAACGACGGCGTGATCGAGATCACCTCGCGCGGCGGCGCCGCCAACTTCTCGGGCATCGAAATCTGGCGCGCCACCCGCTGACCCCCCACAAGGCCATCCACGAAGGCCACCAAGGGGCACGAAGACATTCGGGCCGGATCATACGTGTTCATCGGCGCTTATCTATGGCTACACTTGTTGCATTCATCCGCTGTTCAAGCTGTAGGCGGGGCGTCCCGCCCCGCGTCCTGCCTCCTCTTGTAGGCGGGGCGTCCCGCCCCGCGCCGTGCCTCCTCTTGTAGGCGGGGCGTCTCGCCCCGCGTCGTGCCTCCTTCTGTCGGCGGGGCGTCCCGCCCCGCGTCCCGGAGATTGCGGGGGCACGGCACTGCCGTGCCCGCTTGAGCACAGGCTGGAAAGCCTGAGAGTGTGCAGAAAGCCAGTGGCTGGCCTCGAGGTAGACCAGGGCGCGCGTGGGCTCTGGCACGCTTTTCTGCACCGTGGGCTCCTGATGCAGGCGAGAAGGGAAAGAGTGCTTTGTCAAGAGAACGTAAAGCGTTCGGCATGCGGAGCTTCGGAACGGCGGGTCGGGGTTGGGAGCCAGTGAAGGCATTCTTTTCCTTCTCGCCTGGCAATCGTCTGCGGTGCAAAAAGCGTGCCAGAGCCCACGCGCCCCGGCGCGCTGCCATCCCGGGTTTCCTCATAGATGTGCGAACGTCCCGCAGGCTGTAGGGGTGGCGCGGAAGCCCCAGGTCCTCCATGTATGCCCGATAGGCCGGGGGATGTCGCTGAGGTCTTTGCTATGCCTTTGAAACTTCTCAAAGAGCCGCGTGCGGGCCTTCTGTGCGCGCGGGTCGTTCCGAGCTCGTTTCTTCTTCCGTCGCTTCGCCAGCCCTGCCTGGCGAAGAATCCGCGCCGCAGCCGGCCGCGAGCAACTCACATCGAAGTGCAGCGACAGACGGCCCACTCCCCAGTGGTGATAATGCTTGCGCAGCTCGATCGGGCGACGAGTCCGTCGCAGCCCCGCACTCTTACTCCCACTCGACCCCCGTCTTACCATCCGAGGCCTGACAATGGGGACATTCCAGCATGTTCGGCCTTGCGCGGCGCCCCGGATTCTGGCCGACCGGCGCGAAGGCCGTGGACAGTGGTCCGCCACCGGTGGACGCCGGCTGCCCGGTTGGATAAACTGTTACTGCGCGAGAGGTTCAAAGACTGTAACCACTTGCGTCGCCGGGTCAATCGTCGAGGTCCCGGCACGCCCGTTGCTTAGGACCCGACCGAGGAGAGCGCGGATGAAGATCATCGAGCCTCATATCCACATGTACTCCCGCACGACCGACGACTACCAGGCGATGTATCGCGCGGGCATCCGCGCGTGTGTCGAGCCATCGTTCTGGCTCGGGGCCAACCGCCGCTACGCCGGCACCTTCTTCGACTACTTCCAACTGATCCTGGATTTCGAGACGGTCCGCGCGCGCCGCTTCGGCATTGACCACTACGCCGCGGTCTCGGTGAACCCAAAGGAGGCCGAGGACCTCGCGCTCGCCCGCGACGTCCTGGCAGGCATTGGCGAATACCTCGACCACCCGCGCTGCGTGGCGATAGGCGAGATCGGCTTGAACAACATCACGCCCAACGAAGAGAAGGTCTTCCGCGCCCAACTGGAGATCGCCATGCGGCGCAAGATGCCCGTGATCATCCACCTGCCACACTTCGACAAGCCGAAGGGCGCCTACCGCATCCGGGCCATCCTCAGCGAGATGGATTTCCCCCGCGAGATGGCCCTCGTTGACCACAACACCGAAGAGACCATGCCCATCCTGCGCGACTTCGGAACCTACCTCGGTCTCACCGTCTATCCTATCTCGAAACTCACCCCTGAGCGCGTCTCGAACATCATCCGTCAGTTCGGAGCCGAGCGCGTCCTGGTCAATGGCTCCGCCGACTGGGGGGTGTCCGACCCCCTGAGCCTCGTCAGGGTGGTCGAGCGGATGCGACAGGACGGCCACCCGGAGGAGACGATACAAAGGCTCGTGCGGCTGACCGCCGACTCCTTCTATTCCCACTCGCCACGCTGGCAGCCGAACCTGGACCTCGAGCCGGTTGACCCCAGGGAGTTCCAGCGCTGAGGACACCCACCCAATCTAGCCGAGTCTTCCAGGCGTGGATGCGACTCTTTCGGCTCCCCAACCTCTTCACCGTGCCGGGCGACCCGCTGGCGGGCTTCCTGCTGGCGCGAGGGTGGTTTGGCTGGGGCATCGTCCCTGGCGCGCTGGCCGCGCTTCTCCTCTACTCGGCCGGCCTGCTCCTCAACGACTTCTTCGACCGCGAGGCGGACGCGCGCGGCCGACCCGAGCGCCCTGTTCCGTCGGGCGCGGTTCCGGCGGGGGCGGTGGCCGTGGTCGGCGGTGTGTTGCTTGTGGCCGGCGCACTGCTCGGTTGGGCTGCCACTGGCCCCGACGGGCGATGGGTGCCGCTCGCCCTGGCGGCGGCTATTCTCGCCTACGACGCGGCGCTCAAGCGCCTGCCGGTGGTCGGGCCAGTGACGATGGGGGCCTGTCGGGCGGGAAGCATCGTCCTCGGCGCGGCGTGTGCCGGCCAGTTGGCGAGGCCCGCGGTCCTCACGGCCGCGGCTATCCTCTGGGCATACACGACGGCGATCACCATCCTGGCAGCCGGCGAGGCCCGAGCGGTCAGGCGCGGCGTCGAGAGCCTGGCACCGGGCGGCATCCTGATCGCCGGGTGCGTGGCCCTCTCGCTGGTCAGGCCGCCCTGCTTGCCCCTGGGTCTTCTGGGCGTCGCTGCCCTGGTCTTCGGGGGTGCGGAGGCTTTGCTGGTTGGGTCTTTGCTCATGGGCGGGCGCGAGCCTGTCCCTGCTTGCATCGGCAGACTCGTCAGGGTGATGCTCTGGGCTCAGGGCGGCTGGTGCCTCTGGACCGCCGAGGCCCCGGCGGCGACTGCGGCCCTTGCAGCGCTTTTCGTCGCCCTGAGGCTCGGGGCGGAAGTGGCGGGACGGAGGTTCTACGGGAGTTAGCGGCTTGGCGGAGCGAAGGCTGCTGATCGTCGAGGTCGCCGGGCTTGGCCACGACCTCGTGGCCCGCGAGGCGGGCGAGGAATGGCTCGGCCTCGCGGTCAGGCGCGCGGAGGGCGTCTTCCCAGCCATGACGTGTCCTTTCCAGGCCACCCTTCGGACTGCCGCCCCGCCCTCGCACCACGGGATAGTTTTCAACGGGGTTTTCAGTCGTCGGCTTCGGCGCGCTTTCTTCTGGGAGCAGTCGTCGGCCCTCGTCGAGGGCAGCCGCATCTGGGAAGGCTTCCGTGCTGCGGGGAAGAGGGTCGGCATGGTCTTCTGGCAGCAGAGCCTGGGCGAGGGGGTTGACCTCCTTCTTTCCCCCGCCCCGATCCACAAACACCACGGCGGGATGATTGATGCCGTCTATTCGCGTCCGCCGCGGCTCTACGAGGAACTGGTCAGGCGGCTGGGGCGGCGATTCAAACTCTCGAGCTACTGGGGGCCGCTGGCCTCGCGGGCCTCGAGCGAGTGGATTGCCGCTGCGACCGCGGCCGTCGTGGCCGACCGCGAACTCGCCCCCGACCTTCTGTTGACGTATCTACCGCACCTCGACTACGCCTTGCTGCGCCACGGGCCGAGCGGCCGGCACGCCAGCCGGGCCTTCGGTGAACTGACCGCGATGGTGGAGGGGCTGATCGAGGCGGCGCGAGCGAACGGCCTCGAGGTCCTTGTCGTCGGCGACTACGCCTTCGAGGACGTTCGCAGGGTTGTCTTTCCCAATCGTCTGCTCCGCCGCGAGGGCCTTCTGGCCGTTCGCCAGGTCGGTCGGCGGCTCTACCCCGACTTCCACTACAGCCGCGCGCTGGCCATCGTGGACCACGAGGTTGCCCACGTTTACCTCCGCGAGCCGTCCGACGTTGGGCCGGTGGCGGGCCTCTTCCGCGGCGCCGACGGTATTGGAGAGGTTCTGACCGGAGAAGAATTGGCAGAGAGGGGGATCGCCCACCCGAATTGCGGCGAGATAGTGTTGGTCGCGCGGGACGGCTACTGGTTCGCCTATCCGTGGTGGGAGAGGAAGGCCGAGCAGCCCGACTATGCGACCCACGTGGACATCCACAACAAGCCGGGCTTCGACCCGTGCGAGTTGTTCTTCGGCTGGCCGCCCTTGACGGTTAGCACGAATCCCGATAAGGTGCGCGGCTCCCACGGTCGTCCCTGTCTTGTGGCTTGGGTCTCGACTCTCGACCTCGAGCCCCGCGGCCCGGGGCTTCTCGACCTGGCCGCCGCGATAAAGAACCTTCTGGCCGGCGAAAAATGACCAGAGCGACCGACCAACGCTATCACCAGAAACTCCAGCCGTCGTTCTCCTACCAGGTGTTCTTCACCCGCCGGGTCTTCGAGCCTGGGAATGCGACCCTGGCGAGCGTGTTGGAGGCCGACTCGCCCAGGCGGCTGCTGATTTATTTGGATTCGGGCCTGGTCGAGGCCCGCCCCGACTTGCCGCGGGCCGCTGCGGATTATGCGAGGCTGAGGCTCCGGGCGGTGGAGTTAGCGGCCGAGCCGCGCGTGTTGCCCGGTGGAGAGCGCGCGAAGGATGGCTGGGCGGTCGCCCGCCGGGTTCTCGACGACCTCGCCCTCCACAGGCTCTGCCGCCACAGTTACGTGGTGGTAGCGGGGGGAGGCGCGGTGCTCGACGTGGTTTGTTTCGCCGCTTCGCTTTTCCACCGCGGCGTCAGGGTCGTTCGCCTTCCCTCGACCACCCTCGCCCAGGGCGATGGAGGCGTCGGGGTGAAGACGGGCATAAACCTCGCAGGGGTCAAGAACCTCCTCGGCACGTTCGCCATCCCGTTTGCCGTGGTCAACGATCTTGAGTTTCTGGCCACACTGCCGCGTGAGGTGATGCTCGATGGAGTGGCCGAGGCATTCAAGGTGGCGATCATCAAGGATGCTGGGTTCTTCGAGTTCCTGTCCTCAGAGGCCGAGGCGATCTCGGCTGGAGACCTGGGGGGCGTCGAGGAGGCGACGCGGCGGAGCGCCTGGCTCCACCTCGACCACATTCGCGAGGGGAACGACCCGTTCGAGATGGGGGCTGCGCGCCCGCTCGACTTCGGCCACTGGTCGGCCCATCGCCTCGAGGGACTGTCCGACTACGCCATCCGCCACGGCCAGGCCGTGGCCGTCGGCGTCGCGCTCGACTCCTTCTATGCCTGGCGGAAGGGGTTGTTGACCAGAGAGGAGCTCGACCACATCCTCGAGGCCTTCGACCGGGCGGGGCTGCCGACGTGGCATCCCCTCCTCGAGGCTCGGAACGGCTCGGGGCGATTGTCCATCCTCGAGGGGCTCGCGCAGTTTCGCGAGCACCTCGGCGGAAGGCTCTGCATCACGCTCCCAAGCGGCATCGGCTCCCGCCTCGAGGTCAACGAGATGGACGCCGCGGTTATCGAGGAGGGAATCGCTTTCCTCGGAGAACGGAGCAAGAGATGAAAGTGCCCGGCCTGGAGAATGCCCACCTGACCTACTGCCTGAACGTCCACCCAGGGGCGACGCTGGTCGAGGCCATGAACGCCATCCTGGAGAAGGCGAGCATAGTCTGTGGGCTCTTCCGCGACAAGGCCGGCGCCGAAGGCCCTTGCGGTCTTGGCTCGTGGTTCTCGGCCGAGGTGGCGCGAGCCATCACCCGCGGGGATTTCATGGCGAGGTTGGCCGGCGTGTTGGTGGACCACGAGTTCTACCTTTTCACTCTGAACGGCTTCCCCTATGGCCGCTTCCACGGCGCGCGGGTGAAGGAGAACGTCTATCGGCCCGACTGGGCGGAGACTGCCCGACGCGACTACACCTTCCGCCTGGCCCGCATCCTGGAGCGCCTGATGCCTTCGGACGTGACAGGGAGCATCAGCACCCTGCCGGTGACCTTCCGCTCGTGGGCGACCGAGGGACGCCTCGAGGCGGCGACCCGCCGCCTGGTCGAGGTGGCTGGCCGCCTGGCCGACAGCGAGAAGGCTTCGGGCAAGACCATAGTCCTGGCGCTGGAGCCGGAGCCGGGTTGCCTCCTCGAGCGGGCCGACGACGTGGTGGAGTTCTTCGAGAAGCGCCTGTTGCCCGCGGCGGCTGGGCGGCTGGCCGAGGAGACGATTCGCCGCCACATCGGAGTGTGTCTCGACACCGTCCACGCCGCGGCCATGTTCGAGAGCCCGCTGGTTTCTCTCCGGCGCCTGAGAGAAAGCGGGATTCGGGTGGTGAAGGTGCAACTCGGCGGCGCCCTCGCCGTCGAGGTCGGGCCCGAAGGCCCGCCAGAACAACTCTCCCAGTTCGCCGACGACGTCTATCTCCACCAGGTCGCGGTCCACGGGCAGGAGGGCGAGCGATTCTATCTGGACCTTCCCGAGGCCCTGGCGGAAGCCCCGACGGGGGACTGGCGAGTCCACTTCCACGTCCCGCTGACCTGGGAGGGCTCGGGCACCCTGGCGGGCACGGGCGGCGAGGTGGACGAGCGGTTCTTCCGCGCAGCGCTCGAGGCAGGGGTCGAGCACTTCGAACTAGAGGTGTACACCCTCGGCGTCTTACCCGACCTGGAGGACTCGCCGGAGTTCGTCCTCTCGGACGAACTCGCTCACCTCTATCGCCTCCTGAGGCGGTCGGGGGCTTGAGAGCATTCGCGCGGCATCTTGGCCCGCGAGACCCCGCGCAGCGGGAGGGGCTCCTGACTCCTACTTGGCAGCGGCCAGGCGCGTGGAAGCCGAGGCGGGAATGGCTTCGACCTCTATGCGCCCGAGGATGTTACTCGGGAATACGGACTGCACGCCCCGGCTCTTCAGTGTGATGTGGAGATAGAAGGTCTTCGATGGCGCCGGGAGGGCGGAGGGGCCGGCCTCCAATTCGGTGGTGCCGAACCAGCCGCCGTCGCGCGGTCGCACGCTGGCCATCGTGATCGGTGTGGAGCCGTCGGTCGAGATGGCGAAGGAGTTCTCGACCTGCCCCACCGGTCCGATCGCCGCGTTGTGGAGCCTGACGACCACCCTGGCCACCGGCTCGGCGGTCTCGAAGCGTTGGCGGATGTGGACGGCGACCGGCTGGCCGTTCTGCCCTCGGACGAAAAGCCCCCCTCGCTCCCACTCGAGCGCCCGGGGATTGTCAATCTCGGCGGTGTGGAGGATGCGCCGGGAGCGAAATCCCTCGGCGAAGACCAGGCGGCCGTCCTGGCCCGGGCCGAGGCTCACGACGTGGAGGCCCGGCGGCTTGACCCGGCAGTTCGCCCTGACGAGCTCTAGCCTCGCGGCGCTGCCCCGCGAAAGCACCGCCGTCACTCTCACCCAGAACCTCTCGCGGTCGAAACGATAACTCGACACGCTCGTCAGGTGGAACGGGTTGCCCTCCGGGGTGGCGTAGGCCCTTGCGGCGTGGATGAACTGCTTGCCGTCGCGCGAGAGAGCGAGTTCGACGAAATCACCCGCCTTCCCGCTGATCTTCCCGGCCAGTTCGGCCACCAGTTCGCGGGTCTCCCACGGGCCGAGGAAGTCATAGGTCAGCGAGACCTCGCGCCGGGGGTTCGTCCCGACTATCTCGAGGCCCTCGCGGCCGAGCCAGCGCAGGCGGCTCACACCGACTATCGTGGCGTCGTCGAGGAACCACTGCTGGCGGAAGTGGTCGGTGTAGTCGAAGCGTTTGACCCTGTCGCCGCCGACCTCGACCGGCCCCGCTACGAGCGTGTCGGCCGCTTCGGGCATTTGCTGCCAGACCTCCGAGAGATCGTAGGCGCGCCCCGCAGACGGCGTCCCAGCGGACCGAGGAGGGGGAAAGCAGCCCGCGGCGCACAGGAACGAGGCGGGCACAGCCAGCCGTTGGCACAGCGACATCAAGGGCGCGGCCTCCACGGCGCCGGAGCCCCCCTCCAGGCGGAGCACCGGCTTGCCCGTGACGAGAAATTTGATGAGGTAGCGACGCAACGCCTCCCCGCTCAGGCCGCGCGGACAGACCACCCAGCCGTCGGCTTGCTGGTCGGGATGCGGCGTCAACGGGCTGGCGTAGGACTGGAAGACGGCAACCTCCCATTTCTTCTTCAAGTGGTCGTAGAGGGCGTTGAGGACCTTCAGCCCTCCGCCCCACGGCACGTTCCCCTCCCCGAGGACGACCCCGGCGATGTCCTTCCGCGAGACCGAACTCAGCGTCGTGTCCAGTTCTCGACATAACTTCTCGAGCGGCTGGCCGTATCGGCGTGGCGAGACCTGGTCGAGGACCAGAAGCGTCCGCTCGCCAGGGCGTTCGGCGCCTGCCGGAAAACCGGGGCTGACCAGGCGGTAGGGAATGGCGCGGGGCAACTGGCGTCCGACCCTGGGGGTCAGCGCCTCGCGGGGCGAACTCGCCTCGGCTCTCGCCCACAGCCCCGCCAAACACGCAGCGGCAACGACCAGTCCGGACCGGCCAAAGCACAAAGGATGCACCACGGCAGACCTCCGTCGGGACGGTGTCGTGTCTCAATTGGGGGGAAGTGGCTCTGTTGGCTGGCCCGATGGCCGGCCGCCCCGTGCAGGGCAACTGCTCGAGCGCGCCGATGCCACTGAAATCTTACGCCGACTCATGCGCGCCCGCAAGTCAATCGAACGAGACAGATGACGCTCTGCGTCGGGAGGGCCGAGCGAGATGGCAAGGCGCGGCCGAAATCGCCCCCTCAGCCCGGTGTTTGGCCGACCCGGGCCTCCGCCATTTGACGGAGCGCCGAGCCTCCGGGTGTGCGCTCCCACGCCGAATGTGGAAGCGAGCGAATGGGAAATCCAACGGGTCGCGGAGGAGCCCGGTTGCACAGGCCGGAAAGCCTCTGCAACGCGCGGCAGGCCTCCTCAGGGGGAGGCGCTCGCCGGCTCTCTCGCAGAGTCCACCCACAAGGGGATGAGGCGCTGGCGTGGCCTTCGTTTACGAGGCGAGGACCTCGTCGCGGATGCGCTCGAGGAGTTTGCGGGCCTCGATGATGTCGCGCTTCTGCTCCTCGCCCGTTATCTCGCGCTCGATGGTCAGGGGGCCGCTGTAGCCGATTTCCTTGAGGGTGCGGATGAAGCGCTCGATGCCCACATCGCCCTCGCCCAGGGGGGTCTCGGTGCCGAGCTTGTCGGGTTCGGTGGGCGGCTTGCCGTCCTTGCAGTGCACGCCGACGACGTGCTTGCCC
>CAYYCI010000044.1:0-13599 GCA_964470215.1 uncultured Planctomycetota bacterium | reverse complement strand
GTGCCAAAGCCCACGCGCCCCGGCGCGCTGCCATCCCGGGTTTCCTCATAGATGTAGAATCTCCGATCTCGGGCGCACACGCCAGCCATACGTGCCCGACTCTACTCGTTGACGCTGGCACTATCCAGACCCTGGCACCGCGGGACAAGTTGCGCGGGGCCGGCGTCGAGCCGCCCCTGGGCGCCACGACCCTCGAGGACGCCGGGATTGTGGTTGACCCGCAAAATCGGGAGCTGCGCCAGCTCCACGTTCGCCCCTTCAAGTGAACGCCGCTTTCAGGCTCCGCCGGCCAGTAAGCGCCCCAGTGCGGCCGCTTTCTGGCGGATGTCCTCGCGCCCTTCCAGTTCGCCTGGGTCCATTGGTGCGTGGGGGACGAGGAGGGACTCGAAGCGGAAGCCCAGGGCCTGAGCCGCCTGGCGGAAGGTCTGCTCGACCAACTTCAGCCCGTCGTCGAGGTCCCCGCCCCCGGTGGAGATAAGGACGATCGTGGTGTTTTTCTTGAACGGGGTGCGGAAGCCGCCCTCGTCGAACTTCACAAGCGAAGCCATCCGGTCGGTGAAGACCTTCAACTGGGCCGAAGGGCCGAACCAATAGACCGGCGTGGCGAAGACCAGCGCGTCGCTCTCGGGCAGGCGGGCGAGGATGGGGCTGGCCTCGTCGTCCACGACGCAGCGGAATTCCTCGCTTCGCTTGCAGGCCATGCAGGCCGTGCAGCCGTTGGTCTTGTAGTCGAGGCGCGGGAGGTCAATGATCTCGACCTCGGCTGCCGCGGCCCGTGCCGCCTCGGCCACCCAGGCCACCACGCGGTTGGTGTTGCCCTCCTTGCGCGGGCTGCCACACAGGAACGTGATTCTCCTCGCCATCGCTTTCCTCCTTCTGTCAGCGAGGATTTGTTGCCTGGACAAGGTACCAGACGGTGGTTGCCGCGAGATTGAAGGTTGCGGCTTGGTTCTGGTTTTCGGCCGGCTGAGGTTTGGCCAGCGGGGCGCCGGACCCATCGAGGGGGACGACCTCGAGCGGCGGGGCGGCTGGTGCCCGACGCAAGCGCACGGTGCCCGAGACAGGCTCGATCCTCACCGGCCTGCGGCCCCACGAGGCGAGGCTGTGGCGGTCGGGCGTCCTGCGCATCCCTGTCGTGGCCACGCGCGCGCCAGCCGTAAGGAGCATCTTGCCCGACTGCTCGAGCGGCTGGCCGTCGAGGCTGGTGATGACGACGGCGCAAAAGTCGGGCGTCAGTTCGACGCTCAGAGTTCCGGTGGTCTTGCGTCCGCCGCCGAGGAACCCGACCAGCGCGTGGGTGCGTTCGGTTGCGACGGCCACGACGCCCCGCTTCCCGCGTCGCCGCCAGGTCAATTGGCCGGTGTCCGAGACTATCGGTTCGGGCACTTCGACCTTCGGGTAGGAGCGCTTCGCCCGCTCGAACGAGGCGACGCGCGTGGAGTGGACGAGGGGGATGACCCGCGAGAAGCCGGGAGTGTAGAGGGGGCGCTCGCGGGTGGGCATCCTGAGCGACTCGACGACCTGCTGCGGTGAGTAGGAGCGCAGGATGGTCTTTCGCGCCGGCGCCACGTCGCCGCGGTGGAACATCATGGCACACGCCGCAATCTGCGACATCTTCACGGGGTCGTTCGCCAGGTCGAAGTGGCCGAGGCCCCGCCGCCGCCACTCCGACGGGTCGGAATGTTCGAGGGTGTAGAAGAAGATGCCGTCCCAATCCTGCAAGAGCGCATATGCCGCCAGGATGGGAATGCCCTCGCAGGCGTATTCGCTTGGGAAGGGATGATTGACCTCCGAGACCGTGTATGGCTTCCCCGCCACGGGAGTGCGGGCGAGTTGGACGACGGTTGAGTCGAGCGGGTCGTTGACCATCGGAGAGTTTGCTATCCAGAAGCCCTTGCGCTTGCCGCTGGGGTCGCGGATGTAGCGGGGGTGTTGCCAGTAGACGTGGCCATCCACGATGTCGAGCCTCGAGGTCGAGGCGACCAGTGGGTAGCCGCTGCGCCAGTGGTTGTGGTCGCTGGTGGCGACGAGGAGGGCCTTGAGGCCGAGTTGGCGAAGGAAGCGGGCCATGGTCTCGAAATAGCGCCGCTCGAGTTCAAGGTAGAAAGTGGCTTCGGCCGCGAACCTCGACTTGCTGGCCTTGGCGAATTGGTCGGGCTGTAGCCTTGGGAGAGGGGCGTCCGGTTCCTGCCCGGCTTCCTCGCGCCACGCTCGGAGCGTCTCGGCCGGGTAGCGAGCGGCGAGCCAGGCGTTGAACTTGCGGTCGAGCAGGTGGGCGTAGTGGGCAGTGATGTCGCACCAGGTGCCCGGGTGCTTTCGCGTCTGTTTCCCACGCAGGCGGCCCGAAAACCACGACTCGACGATCGAGTTCTCGTTGACCAATTCGACGATGGCCAGGGCGGGCTCCTCGAGGTAGCGGTTGCCGGTGTAGGGGTTGCGGTGGGTGAGAAGTTGCTTGGCGTATTCGCGATGGAGGCTGGCGATGTGGTCGTCGAAATACTGGAGAGCCTTCCCCAGGCCGAGGCACTCGTGGTCGGCCACTCCGTCCCCGGCCCGATAGACCCTGCCGACGTTGAGGTTGAAGTTGCTGTGGACGCCACGCTTCTTGAGTTCGGCCAGGAAGAAGTCGAGGCGGTCGAGTTGCGCGGGGTCGAGGCGGCGGGTGGTGTCGCCATCGGGCGGGAAGAGGCTCGCCCCTTCGCCCCAGTTGGAGTCGAGGAAGTGGAAGCGGATGCAATTGATGCCGAATCTGGCGATTTGTTCGGCCACCCTGGGCGCGTCGGGTTTTTCCGGGAAGCAGGCAGCGCCGGTGAGGTTCACCCCCCACAGCCTCAACCTTCGTCCCCTCCCATCAACCAGATGACCGTCCTGGACGCGGATGTGGCCGTGTTTGCCCGCCGGGCGCTCGAGCAGCCAGGACAGGTCGAGGAGTGTCCCTGTGTCCGGAGCCCAGGAGACCTCGAACGGTTTCATGGCGATTTCCTCTTGTGATGCCGCGAGCGGCAGGGAAGCGGCCAGGACGACCGACAAGGTTCCCAACATTCGGATGGCCTTTCTTCGCGAGCGGCAGCCGGGGTGAGTCAGCCGTCTGCGCGGCTCGCCCACGATGGTAGGGAAGCCAGCGCCTGGTGTCAAAGCCGCGCTCTGGGAATCGGGCTTGCATGCCCGGGACGAGCCGGCTATACCATTCCGCGCGACAGCCGCTCTGAAAGAAATCGAGGTGAAGGATGAAAGAACTGGCTAATGTTGCACTGGAGGTGGCCCGCGGAGGCGGGGCCAGTTACGCGGACATCCGCTTCGTCCGCCACCACGACCAGTCGGTCCGGGCGCGCGAGGAGCGGGTCGAGCATGTGGCCGACTCCGAGAGTTACGGCTTCGGGGTGCGGGTGGTCGTGGATGGGGCCTGGGGCTTCGCCGCCAGCCACCAGGTCGAGAAGGACAACGTCGCCGCGGTGACCCGCCGCGCCCTGGCCATGGCCAGGGCGAACGCCCACATGGTGCGTCGGCCTGTCCAGCTCCACCCCGTCGAGCCGGCCGAGGTGACCTGGGAGAGCACGATGGAGAAGGACCCGTTCGAGGTCCCCCTGGCCGAGAAGGCGGAACTTCTCCTGGAGGCCAACGCGGCGGCGCTCAAGGTCGAGGGCGCGAAGTTCTGTTCATCGTGGATGGTCTTCCGCAGGGAGGAGAAGTTCTTCGCCTCGACCGACGGCTCCCACATCACCCAGCGCATCACGCGGGCGTGGCCGTGTCTTTCGGTCACGGCGGTGGACAGCGAGAAGGGCGAGTTCCAGAGCCGCCGGGCCGACATCGCGCCCATGGGCCTCGGCTACGAACACGTCGAGCGCGCCGACCTCGTGGCCCTCGCCCCTCGGATGGCCGAAGAGGCGGTCGAGAAACTCAAGGCCAGGAGCGTCGAACCGGGCCGCCGCGACCTCATCCTCCATCCGACCAACATGTGGCTCACGATCCACGAATCGGTCGGCCACCCGACCGAACTGGACCGCGCCGTGGGCTACGAGGCGAACTACGCGGGCACCAGTTTCCTGACCCTCGACAAACTCGGCCGCCTCCAATACGGCTCCGAGATAGTGAACTTCAAGGCCGACAAGACCATCGCCGGGGGGATGGGCACCTGCGCCTTCGACGACGACGGAGTGCCCACCGAGGAGTGGTACCTGGTCCGCGACGGGCTTTTCGTGGACTACCAGACGGTCCGCGACCAGGTCTATTGGCCGGAGTATCGTCTGGCCCGCGCGGCGGCCGGCCTGCCCGAGGCCACAAGGGGCCACGCCGCCTCCTACGCCGATAGTTGGGCCTCCTTTCCCTTCCAGCGAAATGTCAACATCCACCTCGAGGCGGGGAAGAAACCCCTGAGCCTCGACGACCTGATCGCCGCGACCGACGACGGGGTCTTCATCATCGGCGACGGCAGTTTCTCGATTGACCATCAGCGCTACAACTTCCAGTTCAGCGGCCAGGTCTTCTACGAGATCAAGGGCGGGAAGGTAACCGGCATGCTCAAGGACGTGGCCTACCAGGCCAACACGGTGGAGTTCTGGCGCTCGTGTGATGCGATCTGCGACGAGCGATTCTGGGAGATGGGCGCGACCTTCAACTGCGGAAAGGGCCAGCCCCCACAGGGCAGCCCGTGCAGCCACGGCGCTGCACCAGCACGATTCCGAAACGTCAACATCCTCAACACGAGGAGAGAGGTATGATCCTGTCGAGGAACCAGGCACGAGACCTCATCGAGAAGGTCCTCTCGCTCGGCTCGGCCGACGAGATGCGAGTGAACCTCTCCGGCGGCACCCGTCGCAACACCCGCTTCGCCGTCAACTCCATCACCACCTGTGGGGAGGCCGACCGCCTCTCAGTGGCCGTCACCGCAGCCTTCGGCACCCGCCACGCCACCGCGGTGGGCAACGAACTGGATGAACCGGCCCTCCGCCGCCTCGTCGAGCAGGCCGAGCAAATGGCCCGACTCGCGCCCGAAGACCCCGAATATGTTCCTGAACTCCCCCCCCAAGACTACCTGCCTATCGAGCCATACTTCGAGTCGGTCGCACAGGCGCCGGAGGACCTCGGCGTCCAGGTGGCCGCCTCGGCGATCGAACCCGCCGAACGCGACGGTCTTACGGTGGCCGGCTACCTCGAGCTCCACAACGGCTTCGCGGCAGTGGGCAACTCCAACGGCCTCTTCGGCTACTACCGCGCCACCGATGCATCCTACAGCGTTACAGCCCGCAGCAAGGGCGGCGGCTCCGGCTACGCGAGCGTGGACGGCCGCGACCTGGCCCGGTTGGACTTCGCCAGCGCGAGCCGCCGAGCAATCGAGAAGGCCCTCGCCTCGGAAAACTCCGAGACACTCGACCCGGGCGTTTACCCCGTGATCCTCGAGCCCCTCGCGGTGGCGGAGTTCCTCTCCTTCGCGATCTGGAACATGAACGCCCGGATGGCCGACGAGGGCCGCAGTTTCTTCGCCAAGCCCGGCAGCGGGAACAAGATCGGCGAGAAGATCGTCGGCGAGAACGTCACCCTGACCAGCGACCCGGCGCGAGAGGAACTCCTGGCCCCGCCCTTCTTCGGCGACGGCTTCCCCGCCGCCCCGCGAGTTTGGATCGAAAACGGGGTCCTCAAGCAACTCATCTACGACCGCTTCTGGGCGAAGAAACAAGACAAGGAACCGACGGGACACCCCCCGAACATCATCCTCGCCGGCGGCGATGACTCCCTCGAGGGCCTCATCCGCTCGACCGACCGCGCGCTCCTGGTCACCAGGTTCTGGTACATCCGCTCGCTCGACCCTCAGACGATCCTCGTCACGGGGCTGACGCGCGACGGGGTTTTCCTGGTCGAGGACGGCCAGGTGCGCCACGCGGTCAAGAACTTCCGCTTCAACGAAAGCCCCATCGCCATGCTCAAGAAGGTCACCGGCATGAGCCGCCCGGAGCGGGTCGGCAACTCCCTCGTCCCGGCTATCCGCGCCAGCGAATTCACCTTCTCGAGCCTATCTGACGCCGTCTGAGTCCTTCTCGGACGCCCCGCCCACGAGAATGAGGATGGTGGCACAGGCTTTCCAGCCTGTGCGAGGGCGCGGGGCGAGACGCCCCGCCTACATGCAATAGCACGCAAAGGTCATGGGCTGTAGGCGGGGCGTCTCGCCCCGCGGTGGTCGAACGCAGGGCAGGAAGACAGCGCCCACAGTCTTTTCACCGCAGAGGACGCGGAGACCGCAGAGCGACCGCCGGTGGGGGACTGGGCAGTGAGAGGGGCCTGCCACTACCACCCACCGACCCGGCATCCCACAACTCTGAATGGGCAGGCACGGGGGCCTGCCCCTGCAATGCACCGGGCCTGCATCCAACAGGCCCGTAGGGGCGGGCCCCTGTGCCCGCCCTCCTGCACACACGAAACCAGCCCCGCTGAAACCAAGAAGGCCGGCGATGTGGATTCATCGGTGTTAATCGGTGTTCATCTGTGGTCAACTCCCTTTGCCGTCCCTCTGGCACAGGCTGGAAAGCCTGTGCCACCAAAACGACGGGTCCTTTATTGTGGACAGGGCGCGTGGGCTTTGGCACGCTTTTGTGCACCGTGGGTTCCTAATGCAGGCGAGCAGGGAAAGAATGCTTTGTCGAGAGAACGTAAAGCGTTCGGCGTGTCGGGCTTCGGAACGAGGGGTCGGCAGCCAGCCAAGGCATTCTTTCCCTTCTCGCCTGGCAATTGATTGAGGGGCAAAAAGCGTGCCAAAGCCCACACGCCCCGGCGCGCTGCCATCCCGGGTTTCCTCATAGATGTGCTACCAACGAGGCCCCGGCGGGTTTTGGCTTTGCGTTCATCTGCGGTTTGGGAAGGGGGGGCGAGACGCTTCGCCTGGGTGTTTCGGTCAATGCCGTTTCGCCTGCGCCCAATCGAACCCCCGTAACCGACAACTAATAACCCGGAACCGACAGGCCGCTCCGTCGTCCTCGTCTGCGTTCTTCGCGGTTTCTGCTGCCAGGCGTCCGGGGAGCCTCAGTCGTTGCGCTTTTCGGCAAGCCAGGAGAGGAGTTTCTCGAGGGGGAGGGTGTTGAGGACGTCGGCCTTGCGGACCCAGCCGCGGCGGGCGGTGGCCACTCCGAAACGCATCATGGCCAGGTGGGTGGTGGCGTGGGCGTCGGTGTTGATGACCAATTTCACCCCGGCATCGCGCGCCCGGCGGGCGTGGAGGTCGTCGAGGTCCAGGCGGTCGTAGTAAGCGTTTATCTCGAGGGCTGTGCCCGTCTCCTTGGCCACGCGGGCGACCTCGTCGAAGTCGAGGGCATAGGCATCGCGCTGGCCTCCGAGCACGCGGCCGGTCGGATGGGCGATTGCGTGGACGTGTGGGTTGCGCATGGCCTTGACGAGCCGGGCGGTCAGCCGCTTCTCGTCCTGTTGCATTCCCGAATGAATGGAGGCGATTACGAAGTCGCAAGCGGCCAGCGCCTCGTCGGGGAGGTCCAGGCTGCCGTCGGCGAGGATGTCCAGCTCGATCCCGGCAAGGATACGTATGCCGTCGAGTTTCTTGTTCAGGGCGTCAATTTCTTTTCGCTGTTTCTCCAGGCGCTTTGGGTCGAGGCCGTGGGCGACCTTCAGCGACTGGGAGTGGTCGGTGATGCAGATGTATTCGTAGCCGACTTCGCGTGCGGCGAGTGCCATCGCCTCGATGGCGGCGTTGCCGTCGCTGTGGGTGGAGTGCATGTGGAGGTCGCCGCGGATGTCGGCGGGTTCGATTAGTTCGGGCAGTCGGCCTTCCTGTGCGGCCTCGACCTCGCCGCGGTCCTCGCGCAACTCCGGTGGAATCCACGGCAGATCGAGCGCCGCATAGACCTCCTCCTCGCTCTTGCCCGCTATCTGGCGGTCGCCGCGGAAGACGCCGTACTCGTTGAGTTTGAGTTTCTTGTCAATGGCGATGTCGCGCAGGCGGATGTTGTGGGCCTTCGAGCCTGTGAAGTACTGTGCCGCTGCCCCGAAACTCTTCGGGGGCACGACCCGCAGGTCCACCTGGAGGCCCCCCTCGACCCTCACGCTGCCTTTGGTCTCTCCAGCGGCCAGGACGTCGCGGACCATCGGGAGGCGGGTGAACGCCTCGACGATGTCTTTTCCCTTTGTGGAAGAGACCAGGATATCCACGTCGCCGATGGTCTCGCGGCAGCGCCGCAGGGAGCCTGCGGGTAGGATGTCGCGGACGCCCTTGACCTTCTTGAGGTGTTCGATGATCTCCTCGGCAATGGGGAGTGCGACGCCGAGCAGAACCCGCCCCTGGCCCGCGCGATAGACCTGGATGCCCTTGAGGATGTTCTGGAGTTTCTTGGCGCCCAGGCCTGGCAGGTCGGCCAGTTTGCCCGCCTCGATGGCCTCGGCGAGTTGGTCAATGCTCTCGATTCCCGCCTTCTTGTAAACCAGGCCGGCGGTCTTCGGTCCGAGCCCCGGCACGTGTGTCATCTCGAGGACCCCGGGGGGCACCTGTGCGACGAGTTCGTCGTGTGCGGCGAGGCGTCCGGTCTCGAGGTACTCCTGGATTTTCTGGACGAACGACTCTCCGATTCCGGGCAGTTCGCCCAGGCGTCCGTCGCGGGCGAGGTCGGCGATGTCCTCTGTCAGGTCGCCGATTATCCGGCTGGCCTTGCGGTAGGAGCGGACTCGGAATGGGTTTCCGCCCTGGAGTTCGAGGACGTCGGCCATGCGGTCGAAGATTTCGGCGAGTTCGCGGTTTTTCATCTTTCGGCCTCCCTGGGGTCAACGCGCCAGCCGAAGCCCGAGGCTAGCCGCGTAGTTGTAGGCATCGAGGAACTCGCGCCGGGTCGGCGGGCGATCGATCCGCGAGCACTCATGGGCACGGTAGCACGGACGATACTGCGCCATGACGTTCACGTAGGTGTTCGGCGAGATGTCCTTGGCCAGAAAATCCAGTATCTTCTTGCTCCCAGCCAGGCCATTTGGCAGGACGAGGTGTCGGACCAGGAGCCCCCGCGTCGCAATGCCGTCCTCGATCACCAGGTCGCCGACCTGGCGGTGCATCTCGCGCAGTGCGGAGAACACCACCTCGGGGTAGTCGGGGGCGGCCGAGAGCTCCTTCGCCACGTCCCCGTCGGCATACTTCGCGTCGGGCATGTATATCTCGACGAACCCCTCGAGCGCGCGGAGAGTCTCTACGGACTCGTAGCCGCCGCAGTTGTAAACAATGGGCACCGTGAGCCCTTGTTCCCTCGCCAGCGCGATCGCCTTCATGACCTGGGGGGTCACGTGTGTGGGAGTGACGAAGTTGACGTTGTGGCAGCCCATGCGTTCCAGGCGCAGCATCGCGCGGGCGATGTCGTCGGGCGAGACAGGCCGGCCGTGGCGACCGTGGCTGATGTCGTAGTTCTGGCAGAAGATGCACCCGAGGTTGCAGCCGGCGAAGAAGATGGTTCCCGAGCCCCCGAAGCCAACCAAGACGTCCTCTTCGCCGAAGTGCGGCCCGGCGGAGGCGAAGAGGGCCTCCGCGGCCACCCCGCAGAACCCGACCTGGCCATCGAGGCGATTGACCCCGCAGTTGCGCGGACATATCCGACACGCCGCGAGGCTCGCCCGCACAGCATCGGCTCGTTGGTGCAGTTCGGCAACCGTCGCCACAACACACTCCTCCGTGCGCATTCTAGCGCGCGGCCCGGCCGCCAGTCAACGAACGCGAACCACGAAGCGAGCATCCATGGATGAAGGACACCGAGGCATTCTTCTCGCCTGGCAATTGATTGAGGGGCAAAAAGCGTGCCAAAGCCCACACGCCCCGGCGCGCTGCCATCCAGGCTCTCCTCATACACCGCAGGATAGGAGCGTGGCACCGCGGTTCCCACCGAAGTGCCACTTGCGCCGCGGGCGCCAATCGCTAGACTGGGGGGCAACGCGCCAACTTCAGGAGATGCCCCATGGCCGAAAGCGTCCTCGCCGCCCAACTCTACACGGTCCGCCAGTTCACCCAGACCCCCGCCGACACCGTGGCGACGCTCAAGAAGGTCGCGGCCATGGGCTACAAGGCCGTCCAACTCTCGGCACTCGGCGAGATGGACCCCGCCGAACTCCGACTCGTCTGCGATGACCTCGGCCTGACCATCTGCGCCACCCACGTCAGTTACCAGAGAATGCTCGAGGACCCGCAGGAGGTCATCGAACTCCACAACATCTACGGCTGCAAGTATGCGGGCATCGGCGGCCTGCCGCGCGAGAGCCGCGGCTCGGCCGAAGGGTTCGCCGCCTTCGCAAAGCAGGCGTCCGAGGTCGCGCGAAGGCTCGCCCAGGGCGGCATCGCCTTCGTCTACCACAACCACAGTTTCGAGTTCGAGAAACTCGACCACCGCACCGGCTACCAGATCCTCGTCGAGGAGAGCGACCCCGAGGTCTTCCTCTTCGAGCCCGACACCTACTGGATTCAACACGGCGGCGGCTCGCCCGCGACCTGGATTCGACGGCTCAAGGGCCGAGCCCCGTGTGTCCACCTCAAGGACATGACCAATCGCGGCGGCCAGCAACTGATGGCCGAGGTCGGCGAGGGCAACCTCGACTGGCCGGAAATCCTCGCCGCCTGCAAGGAAGCGGGCACCCGCTGGTTCATCGTCGAGCAGGACACCTGCCAGCGCGACCCCTTCGAGAGCCTCGAAATCTCGCTCCGCAACCTTCAGGCCATGGGCCTCACCTGACAAGCCCCACCACCCAACCCCCATAACTCGTAACCGCCAACCCGCAACCTACCTCCCGCGCCCCGCCACCTCACCTGGCAAGACGTTCAGGTGGTCAACCACGGGCCCTCCCCGGGGCTCGAGGCGCACCACGTTCTTGCCCGCCCGCAGGGTGACCGGGACCCTGTCCCACGCCCAGACGCCTTCTCCGCCCGTCGTCCACAGGACGATCGCCCCGGCGGGTCTCCCGTTGATTGCGATGTCGGCGGGGTGTTTGCCCGCCACGCGGGTGTAACGGACCTCGAGGAGAAAGGTCCCCCGGCGAGGCGTCTCGACCGTCCATTCGATTGCTGCGGCGGGCGGTGCATGGGCGAAGTCGAGCGCCTCGCCCCCGGTGGCGCCCTCGGCGCTGGCCTTCCGGCCGCCCGTGAATCTCGCCGCCTCCGCCTCGTGGATGCGGCCACCGGGCGTGGGCTCCACCGAGGGCGGACGCGGTTCGCCGCCAGCCAGCCGCACGTCGGCGAGCACATCGTCGTAGAGCGAGCGCCAGTCGCAGTGTCCCACGCGATTCATCCACACCGGGTTGCGGTATTGGGTGAGCGCGGTCGAGGCGTAGAGGCGCCAGAGGCCGGCTGCCTTGTTGAGTTCGGCCACTGCGGCGGCGCGATGGTCCGGCTTGTGGCTCGCGCGGAAGAGCGCGAGTTCCGTCGCCCCGCGAATCTTGTGGGCGTAGTACTTCCCCAGGTAGGCCATCGCGCGGATGTCGCCGAGGGTCAGGCGCAGTTCCTTGTCGCCGCCGGGCTTCAGGCGTTCGAGGATCGCCAGCGCCCGGTTGGCGTGGGAGTGGAGCCGCCGCGAGACCTCCGCAGGGCTAACCCCGCGAACCTCCTTTCCCTCGGTCACCGAGCGGACGTAGTCGGGGATCGAAACATAGCCGCTCTCGGGGTGTGGCTCGAGGGTGATGAAGCGTTCGAGGGTGTTGAAGCCGCTCTTCGTGCCCGCCACGCGCGGGTGGCTCTTGCACGCCTCGATGTACCATTGGAAGTCCAGCGCGCCCCAGTGGAAGCCCGTGGTGATGGGGTAGATCATCGAGGCGTGTTGCCAGGCGGCGAAGAGGTCGCGAGCGGAAACGCCGGGAAAGCGCCTGGCAAGGATGGCAACGAATCGCTCGTCGGGAAGCTGCGGGTCGTAGCCCAGGCGCCCCCAGAGCATCCAGTGGTACCAGTGTTTGCCGACCTCGAGGCGGCCCGGCACCTGTGGCTCGGTGCTCAGGAACTCGCGGCCCCAGATATACTGGTCCGAGCCGAGATAAAAGCCGCGCGAGTGCTCGTGGGGGATGTTGCGGATGAACTCGCGGACGAAGCCCGGCGCCCCCCAGCGAAAGTGGTAAACGTCGTCGTTGCGAAGAGTCCAGATGGTCTTCAGGTCGCCGATCTCCTCGACGAATCGCCGATGGTAGGGCTGGCGGGTGGCGCTATAGACGTGGGCCTTCGCATACTTGAAACTAAAGATGAAATCCGCGCGCGGATGCTCGATCAGCGGCTTGAAAACGCGGATCACCGCCGGCGCGCCGGTCTGGTGTTGGCGGTGGATGAAGGTGATGCGGCGGTCGGGCTGCTCGGCGAGCGCGTCGAGCACTCCGAGGCCGTACGTTCGGAACGCCCAGCGCTCCTTCTCCCGCTGGCTGGCGCGCGGCATGTTCTCCCCGGTCGTCAGCCCGATGCCAGCCAGGAGGGGATAGGTGCGGAAAAGCGCCCGAACGCTCTTGCGGAAGTAGTCGGCGGTGGTCTCGTTGCCGATGCTGGCGGTGATGCCGTACTTCCCGCCCGTGCCATTGACGAAAATGTTCCAGGTGACGATGTAGAATGCCACGTTGCGGTCGCGGCCGTAGCGCATCACCTCGCGCCAGAACGCGATCTTCTCATCCATCGTCATCTTCTTGACGGTCTGGAGGTTGCCGAGGATTTCTGGCGCGTCGAAGCCCCGACCGTTCAGTGAGTGGAACTCCTTGAGCGGCCCCCTGGCGCGCATCACATCGTCGAGCGCCACCTCGGGATACTCAGGCACCCTGACGAGCGAGGGGAAAGGATGCAGGCTCCAGAGGGAGACGAAGTTGTAGCGGAATCGCGCCAGGTGGTCTATGTAGGACTTCCAGAAATCGAGGTCCCAGACCACCGGGATGTTCTTCTGGCCTGCGTCTGACAGGTCGCTGTAACTGGGCGTGCGCGCGTCGAGGGGGATGTTGAACTTCGTCCCGCGCATTGCGAACCACGGGTTGTGATCGCCCTCGCGGACGGCCTCGATGCCCCCGGTTGCGAGGGCCTCGGCCAACTCGAGGGCGCCGTACATGGCTCCCGCGTCGTCGGCGCCTATTGTCCACAGCGTGGTCGAGCCGTCCGCGGTCGTCTTTCTTATGCCAAAACCTTCGGGCTGGAGGTCGGCTGGCGGCTTCCCCTTCTCCTCGGCCAACCGTGCCACAGCGGCCTTGTCGGCCAGGGTAGCCACGACCACGCGGAGCCTTTCGGTGGCCTGGTCGAGTCGCTCCACAGGCAAGACCCTCACCTCCAGCCCAAGGCCCCGGAGCGCGGCCGCGAGGTCGCCGGCCGCAAACGACACGCGTGGGTCTGCCTTGTCGTAAACCAAGGTCGCCGTGTCGCCTCGCGCAAGAGAAGCAGCGACCGCCGAGGCCAGCGTCAGGCCCAGGGGCCAGAACCACAGCCAATTGCCCATCCTTGGACCTCCGTTAGAAGCGGGCCCCAGGACTGCGGGCCAGAATCTATCGCGCCTGGCGCCCCACTGTCAAGGCAGCGCTCGCCCCGCGGTGTCTGCGGCACAGGCTTTCAAGCCTGAGACCGTGAAGGAAACCCGCGCGTGGCCTTGAAAGGGACCGGGGCTGTGGGCTTTGGCACGCTTTTGTGCACCGTGGGTT
>CAYYCI010000043.1:0-13628 GCA_964470215.1 uncultured Planctomycetota bacterium | reverse complement strand
ACTTCCGCGAGGCGCCGGCCAACGTCCTGACCATTGATGCGCTGGACCCGATCGCGAAGATTCCGGAGTTCAAGGTATGCGCGGTGCGCCTGACCAAGACCGGGGCACCAACCCGCAAGAAGGCCCCCAAGGCCAGGAAGCGGAAAGCCAGGGCCAGGGCCTGACCGTCACCAGGCGCATCGTCCGAATCCGCAACGGACAGACGACCCACGCCGACGACACCATCGCCATTGAGCGAACCATCTCGCTCTTCCTCGGCCAGCGCCGCCTCCTGCGCCTCCAGTGCCTCCCCGAGAAACTCGAAGACCTCGCCCTCGGCCTGCTAGTCACCTCGGGCCTCCTGCCGCTGAGCGCACCACCGCCCCCCGTTGCCTGCGACCTGGAAGCAGGGGTTGTGAGGGTGGACTACTCGCCCGACGAGGAGGCGCTCGCCACCCTCCTCGACGAGATGACCCTCGGCTCCGGCTGTGGCGCCGCCCTCACCCCCGACGGCCACTTCGACCCGCTCAGTTGCGAGCGGCGCATAGACACCGGCTTCTCCATCGAGGCCGCCACCCTGAGCGCCGCGACCACTGCCTTCGTCCGCCGCTCCCGACTCTTCAAGACCACGGGGGGCGTCCACGCGGCCGCCATCGCCGCCGGCAGCGAGATCATCGCCTTCGCCGAGGACGTCGGCCGCCACAACGCATTCGACAAGGTCGTCGGCGCCTGTTATCGCCAGGGCATCGAACTCGTTGACAAGATCGCGCTGGCCACCGGACGCCTCAGCCGCGAACTGGTCGCGAAGGCCATACCGGTGAGCCTGCCGCTGGTGGCCTCGCGGAGCGCCCCGACCAGCGCCGCCGCCGAACTCGCCGACGAGGCCAACCTCACCCTCGTCGGCTTCGTCCGAGCCGGCCGCATGAACATCTACACCCACCCCTGGCGCGTCCGATCATGAAGACCCCCGTCCCCGTTTCCCCTGCGGTCGCTTCTCGCCCGTGATCGCCTCGTAGATGACCCTGGCCATCAGCCCCGCGCCCTTGGCGTTGGGGTGAATCTTGTCGGGGAAGAGGTCCGGCTTGCCGCTGAGGGCCGTGTGGAGGTCTATGACCGGGAGCCCCTTCTCTTCGGCCACCTTCTTGATTATGGGGATGATCTCCCCCGCGACGGTCTTCTCGTTGATGCCCCAGCGCGTGGCATAGACGGGCACGGGGAGGCAGAGCCAGATTTTGGGCTTGGAGGCGAGTTTGGCGAAGTGGTCAACGAGCGCGCGGAGGTCGCGGGCGAAGTCGGCCTTGTGGCGCCAGTTCGGGGGCTTGGAGTCGTTGGTGCCGAGTTTGATGATGACGGTGTGGGGATTCCAGTCGGTCGCCTGGCGGAAGGCCCCGAGCCGCCAGTAGGGCTTGTTGCCCTTCTTCAGGAGAGTGGCGCCGCTCACCCCGAAGTTCCGCACGACGAAGCCCTCGCCCAGCAGGCGAGCGAGTTGGGCGGGATAGGAATTGTGTGCCCGGTCGCGGATTCCCGCCCCGAACGTGATACTATCCCCGACGCAGGCCACCCGCACCGGCTCGCCGGCCAGGGCGCTCGCCGCCGCGACGATGGCCAGAAGGCCCTTGACAAATAGCCGCGCGCTCCTCATTCGGTGTCCTCCTTTGCTGACTTGCCGTCGCAGAATCGTAGCAACGACCCACCCCGTGCGCAAACCTGTCTCTGCCCCGCTTCCCCGGTGTTTTCTTACCCGTCGTTGCCACGCCCGGCGCGGAAACGCAGGACCGGACCGTGGAGTGTGTGAACCAACAAGGACTGACCCGGACGCGCACGGCAGCTGGGGGGCTGATGCCCTGCGCGATGGGCTTCGACCGCTCCCGCGGTTAGTCTGCCGGACTGGCCAAATGGCTTTGTTTCGCACAACGGCGTCCTCCCACCCGCATGTCCCCTAAACCATTGGTGGCAAAGGCTTTCCAGTCTGTGTAACCAGGGAGGGGCACCCCGCCAACGAACGAGAAAACTCCGGCGGGTGTCATTCGCCTCGAGGGGATGATGCGGCAGGGGGCCAGGCGATGCAACTTCTGATGAACTGTCGCAACGATTGGCTCTTTATGACGATCGCCCCGGGCCGGAAGACCGACGCATACGCCTGGACCAGGGCAATGGCGTCCAGGAGCGACCGATAGCCCGAGAGCCCCGAGATGTCTATGTAGATTTTCGTGAAGTCCCTCCCCAGGGCCAGCGCGGCGCTCAGGTCGAAGCCGTCGAGGATCTCGAAGCGGATGCCAGGGTGCTTCTTCCGCGCTTGCTCGATGCACTCGGGGCTGACGTCGGTGGCGACGAGTTCGCGGGCGCGCTCGGCCAGGTGGATGCTCGTCGTGCCCCACTCGCATCCCAACTCCAGGACCACGTCGTCGCTGTTGACATAATGGGGGATGGTCTCGCGGTATTGCTTGACGTTCGCCGTTGCCACGATTGTCGTTCGCCTGGCGGGCATGCGACCTTTCCTCCGGGAAAGCGAGTGGAGGGAGAGGCTACGGCTCGGGCCAGCGGAGTTCGTAGATCTCGATGCGCGACCCGCACCAACTCACCTCTGGTCGGTCAATTCTCTTGACGAGGCGTTTGGTCAACGGTCGGCCGAAGAACGGCTCGAAGTGCGAAATGGTGGCGGGGGCGAAGTCCACGAGCCACCTCACCCCGGCCTTTTGCATCAGGGCGGCGAGTTTTCTCCCCTTCAGGGCGCGGTATGCGGCATTGTTTATCGCCCCGTCGAGGTTGACCACCGCGCGGCCGGAGTAGTAGCCGAGGATGCCGGCGTTGAATGAGGCCACCGCGTCCTCGGGCGGGGTGTTCTGGTCGAGCCAGCGGGCGGCGTCGAGTATCTCCTTGGCCCAGGGCCAGTCGCCCCTGGTCAGTTTCCGCAGCGAGACCGCGGCTGGGGCGGCGACCAGGGCGAGGGCCAGCGCGGCACCCAGAGAGCGCGCGAACCAGTTGTCGTGGGGCGCGCCGGGGTAGAGCAGCCTGGCGAGTTTGCCGAGGGTTCTCCTCGGCTCGAAGACCGCGAGCCCAAGCGCCAGAAAAACGGGTAAGAGAACCAGCAATTGGTCGAAGTACCACGGCCGCGGATACCAGCGAATGGCCGTGTGGACGAAGACGAGGGCGAGTGCCGCCGCGAAGAGGCCCAGCAGGGTCAAGGCCACCCGCCTCCGTCCGGGGGTGCAACCGAGCGGGTCGCGCCAGCGCACGGCCAGTACCAGGAGCGTGAAGCCTACGATGCCACCGGAAAAGGGGCGCGGGTAGCCGATCTCGCCCCTGAGCCCCTCGTAGAGGACAACGGCGAAGCGCCGCAGGCCCTCGACAGCCAGGGCCAGCGGGCTGGCTGCCGTCGCGCGGAACAACTCGTGCTCGACGTAAGGGATCGAAAGCCCGCTCGAGGGCACCGGCGAGCCGAACCGCAACCAACACCACAAGACCCAGGGCACTGCGAGGACCGCCGCGACCAGGCCGACTACCACCGCTCGCCGGACCCTCGCTCGCGCAGGCGCCAGGGCAACCGCCGAAATGTAGAGAGCCGCCGCGTAGAAGACCGTGTCGGTCCGGGCAAGGAACATCAGCCCGAGCACAACTCCCAGGCCCGCCTCGCGAGCCGCCCCAAGGGCTGGTTCCTCGGCCTCGCGCACGACAAGGAGCAGCGCCGCAGCGAAGAGGAGCGTGGCCAGGCTGGTCTCGAGGCCGTTGAGGCTCGAGAGGACGGCCCTGGGGTTGAGCCAGTAGAGCACCGTGGCGATGAAGGCGATGCCAGCCGAGGCGGTCAAGCGCCGAGTCAGCTGCCAGACCAGAACTGCCGTTGCGGTTCCGAGGACGATGCTCAGGGCCAGCGCCGTTCTGACAAGCGCCTCGGCGCTCGACACCAGAGCCGCCAGCGACACCAGAAGCCCCATCCAGAGGGGGTGGAAGCCGTCGGTGGGATGCATGCCGTCGAAGGTCGGCCCGAGCCCTGCGGCGATGTTCCTGGCGGTCTTGAAGTAGTAATAGGCGTCGTCGGTGACGACGGTCACCAGGGAATGTTCGTCGGCAACGAGGAGGAAGCCCAGGCGGAGGGCGAGGCCGACGGCCAGGACGACCAGAAGCGCCAGGTTCTCGGTCCGCTTCAACGACCGCTCCTCGCGTCGGGAGGTCAATGGAGCGATGGCTCGACGAGAGCGCCACGCACCTGGTCGGCGGCGCGCTCGTAGGCCCCGAGGAACTCGCTGTTGCAGTCGAGCCAGAGGACGATGCGTCGGAAATCTTCGGGCGGCAGTTTCACCCCGTAGTGGTCGCCCTCGAGGTAGCGCAGGAGAGGGGCGGCCCGCGCCCCGAACTTCCCGGGAATCACCCTGACGCCGCCGTGGATGCCGGTCTTGATCGAACCGTTGCTGACGTGGAAGTAGAAGCCGTACTTGCGGGCCAGGTTGTTATACGAGCGGGTGAAGGGGCCGTCGGGGCGGCCGCTCAGGTCAATGGCCTTCTTCTCCTCGTGGCAACGGACGCAGTGGTGGTCGAGGACGGGCTGGACGAGTCGGGCGTAGTTGAACGGGTTCGAGCCTTCCGGTCCGGGCTGGATGGTCGAGGGCGGCCGCCTGAGGGCCATCGGTGGGCGGAAGCCGACCGGCGGCGCGGAGCGCTTGCGCTCGTGGCAGCCCCGACAGGTCAGACGTTCGCCCGGGTGGAGGTATGTGGCCGAGCGCATGGACTGGACGGCCATCCCGCGCTCGTCGAGGGCCTGGAAGTAGATGAGGCGTTCGGGCGGGAGGCGGAAGTAGGCGCTGCCGTCGGGCTCCACCGGCACGGTGCCCAGCACGGCGCGGGCGTTTGTCTGGTTGGCCACGCCGACTCGAGGCTTGTTCGGCGGCGGGGTTGATTTCGGCAACAACTCGATTATCCGAAGCGCGGCGACCCGCGTCCCGGGAGGCCACTGGAAGTCGCTGTCGTAAACATTGAGCACGAGGGCCTCGGATTCGGCCCTCTCGGTCGGTTTCTTCGGCCAACTGGCCTGGGTGGTCATCTCGGGGAGTTCGGGGGGCTTGGCTCTTGGCCGCAGGGGCATGGGGCTCAGGCACGAGATCGTCGGGTCGCGGTAGAGGAGTTCCTTGTTGCCGTCGCGATCGATCCAGTAGATGCCGCGGTTGCGCGCCTTCGGGTCATAGACCACGAGATAGTCGTCCTCGCCCAGGGGCCAGGGGGTGCCGTAGATCATATAGTTCCTGATCGGTTTGCCTTCTGCTTCTGGGAATGGCACCTCGGGGGTGAGGCGTTCGAGTTGGAGCATCGCGCCGTCGTCGGGCAGGCGCTGGTCAATCAGGACCAGCGACCCGAATGCGTTGCCGTGGTGGGCGCCGGTGACAGCGACGAACTTGTGGGAGCCCGGGATCGCCCTGATGCTCATCTCCATCCAGGGGCGGGCCTCGCGTCGGACTGGATAGTTGCCGTGGTAGGAGCGGGCGTCGCGCCCGTCGGGGTAACACTGCCAGATGTGATGGGCGACGTTGGTGTCGCGGTCAACGTAGTCCCAGCGAGTGTAGACCAACGTGCCGTCGTTTGCCACGCTGGGGTGCCATTCGTGGGTCTCGTGGTAACTGAGGCGGATGATGTCCGAGCCGTCGGGGGCCATGGAGTGCATGGCATACGTCGGGCAATGGCGCCCGCAGCGCAGGTAGCCGCCGCGGCGGGTCGAGATGAAGGCGATCCGTCCGTTCGGCAGGAAACACGGGTCGAAATCGTCCCAGGGGCCGTCGGTCAACTGGACGAGCCCCGTGCCGTCGGCCCGGACCTTGAAGATGTGGTAGCAGCATTCGGGGTTCCAGGTGTAGGTCTTCCTGGCCTTGGCCTCGGAGTAGGCGAAGAGGATGGTCTTGGCGTCGAAGGAGACCTCGGGGGAGAGGAAGGAGCCGGGGATGAGTTTCTTGCCCGCGAGCCGGCCGTTCTCGACCACGGAGTTCTCGAGCAGGTTGACCAGTCTCGGCTCGGGGCCGAAGGGGTCGAGGAGGACGAAGAGGCCGCCGCCCGGCCTGGCGTTGCAGCCGTAGTACTGGTCACACATGTGGAACGGCCCGCCGGGGTCGTGGCGCTTGATGAAGAGGAGCTTGTCGAAATCGAGCAGCGGGTTCGTGAAGGCGATCCGACGTCGGATGGAACAGGCCTCGAGGTAGAGTTTTTTCCAGGCGTCGGCGCTGGTTTTTTCCTGGGCTTCGAGTTTCTCGACGCGGGCTTCGAGTTCTCGCAGTTTGGCCACGAGGGGTGCCAGGCGTTTCGGCTCGACGCCCTCGGAGAGCCTGGCGGCCAACTTCCGCGCGCGGCCGATGACCAGCCGGACGAGCCGCGGGGTGAAAGCGCCGCCTCCCGGTGGCGGCGGGGCGCTGTCCACCCCTTCGGGAAGGGTGCCTGGATAGGAATAAGGCCCGACGCTCTTCTGGTCGGCGGGCTTGCCGAGGGCCACGTTCACCCTCGGCGCCTCGGCGGGATAGACCTCCACCTCGTCGAGGGCGAACGAACACCGCCCAGGCACCCGCAGCCGCACCACCCGGGCCTTCACCCCCTTGCCCTTGAAGTTCACGACGAGCGGCTTTTTCTCCTTGACGCCGTAGAAGACCGTCCCGTCGTGTTTGTAAACGAGCGCGAACGGCCCTTCAGGCGCCTGGGCGACCAGGACCTCGATGTTGCGGGTGCGCGGGGCGGTGTTGCGATCGGTGCGGTTGTAGATGACCACGCGGTCGAGGGTATAGACCTTTCGGAGGTCCACCTGCCACCAGGGGTCTTGTTCCTTGCTTGCGGTGTGGAAGCCCCAGCGGCTGTTCTTGATGCCGTCGCAGCCGCCGGCGGCGTCCTGGGCGGTTGTCACGGCGGCAGGCTTTCTCGCCTTGGCTGGGGTTTGTTTGGCCAGGAGGCTGACCTGTTCGAGCCAGTCGGCCTCGACCAGCCGGCGGAGCACCTCTTCCACAGGTCGGGGCTTCGAGGCGCCCGAAGCGGGCAAGAGCCAGGCCACGACGAGAACGACCGATGCCCTTGGCAGCAACTTCGCGCCCGCCAACTTTCTTACAACGACAGGACGAACTCCACGAGGTCTTCGATCTGGCGAGTGCTCAGCGCCTCGAGGACCTTGTCCTTCAGTCCATGTCGGCCCTCGATGAGCACCTGCCGAACGGACTCGTAGCGCCCGTCGTGGAGATAGGGCGCGGTCCTCCACACCTCTATTAGAGTAGGCGTGTCGAAGCGGCTTCGCAAGTCCGTCGGGGCTTTCGAGCCGACATCGTAGCGCTTCAGGTCGGTGTAGAGCGGCGGGGGATGACAGGCCGAACAACCGACCTTCGGGTCGAAAAACAGAGCCTTGCCGCGCCGGGCGGCCGGGCTGAGGCGCCCGCCCACCAGGTGTGGGCTGGGAACCGGCCGAAGCGACCGCAGATAGGCATCTATTGCCGAGGCGTGGTCCTCGCGCGGGCGGGCGAAAAGGATATGGGTGAACCCTGCGCGGACGGCCACCTCCGCCGACGGCCTCACGCCCGTGCTCATGACCGGTGGGGTCTGGTGGCTGAGGAGAAGGCTCTTGGTGTTCTTCAGGTTCCCCATGCCGTCGTTGAGGAGGTCCCAGTTCAGGCCGTCGGAGCGGCCGCCCGGGTGGCAACTGGCGCAACTTTGCCACCGCTGGTAACACAGCGTAGCGTCGTTGAAGAACATCTCGCCGAGGCGTTCGGGCGTCGGGCTCGGGGGAGGTCCGAGCGCAAGTCTGCCCACCACCTTCCGCTCGGCCAGCGACACGACCTCGATCTGGTCGGTGAAATAGTCAGCCACATACGCCTTGCCGTCCGCCACGACCAGGGCTCGTGGGCCTTTGCCGTGGAGCGCCACGCGGTGGCGAATGCCAGCAAGAAACTCCAGGTCGTTCGAGACGCCATCCGCGCCGCCAATTGTGAAGATGGTCAAAGGCCCGTAAAGGTCTTCGTATCTCTTGCCCTCAGCCGCCGCCCGCTGGCGCCGGAAGAAGTCCAGGACCTCGTTGCGGTCGTCGTAGGTCGTCTCTCCGACGGTCCCGCCCGGGGCCTTCGCCGCGACCTCGGCCAGCCGCGCCATCAGGGCCGGAAGATCTATGATGCTTACTTCGTGGGTTCCGGCGTGCGCCACGCATAGCCAGCGTCCATCCTCGCTGCACGCCACACCCCAGGGGTTTGCAGCGCCGAGGGACTCGTCGTCGAGCAAGACCGTGTTCAGGCGTTCCCCACGCTTGATGTCCACGATGCTCAGAGCGTTGGCGTTGATCCAACCGAACTCGATCTGGGTAGTCGGCAACTCGTAGCGAGCCAGGATGTGGGTGACGAACGCGTAGCGGCCGTCGGGCGAGAGGCAAACCCCTCGCAGGCCGGTCGAGCCGTTCGGGAGCTTGATGTGGCGCTCGCCGCCCGCTCTTCCCTTCATCAAAGTAACACACGCCGCCACCCCGTAGCGGTCCGCTCTCTGGCCCGGCAGGTGGTTCGCAACCACGACCGTCCGCCCATCGGGCGTGATGGCAGCGGCCACGGGCTCGCGGAGGGCACGCAGCCGCTCGACCTCGCGTCCGCTCCTCAGGTCGAGCCGCGAGACGTCGTTATCGAAACGGTTGCACGCGAAGAGGTGGTTTCCATCGGGGGTGACGGCCAGCGCACTCGTGGTGTGGCCGGCCTCCAGTGTCCTGGCGATTGCTCCGGATGAAGTGTCGAGCGCGAGGATCTTGCTCACAGGCGCGGCACACGCCACATAGAGCCTGCGACCGTCGGGGCTGAGAGCCAGCGCCGTTGGGCGCCCCTCCACCTCGACGGTGCGCAAGCGTTTGCCCGACCGCGCCTCGACCAACAACACCGTGCGCGAACCGGCGTTCGCCACGAAAAGGGTGTGGCCATCAGGGGAGATGGCGAGCGCGAGTGGCCCATGCCAGCGCGGCGCAGCGGCGGCCACCGCGCCACCCAGCAACGTCGAAACGACAAGGAATCCAGATGGCTGGAGCGAAACCCAGCGAAACATATTCTCTCCGACCCTGAAGCCAAGCCTATCAAGGGGGCCGTAAGGTGTCAAGGGGAAGGCGGCACGGGCCGACACGAACGAACACGGACAAAGGGCCGAAGGGGACTTGCGAAGAGGGCAGCCGCCGGCTATATGTGTCGGAGCAAAGTCAGGAGGTCTGGCAATGGCTCAACCACGACGGGAGATGCCGCGGAGGGATTTCCTCGGGCTTGCCGGGCTGGCGCTCGCCGCCGCCGCGAAGCCGCTCGACCCGGCCAGGAAGATCAGGATCGGGGTCGTGGGCGGGGGGTTCGGCGCCAGTTTCCAATGGCACCTCGACCCCAACTGCATAGTCGAGGCCGTCAGCGACCTGATCCCGGCACGCCGAAGGCGACTCCAGCAGGTTTACAAGTGCGAGAAAGCCTACGAGTCGCTCGAGAAACTCGTCCTCGACCCCAAGGTCGAGGCCGTGGCGGTTTTCACCGGCGCCCCCGACCACGCCCGCCACGTCGTCGAGTGTATGAAGCATGGCAAACACGTCATCTCGGCGGTCCCCGCGTGTGTGACCCTCGAGGAGGCGGCGCAACTCAAGGAGATCAAGGAAAAGACGGGCCTGAAATACATGATGGCCGAGACCAGTTACTACCGCGCCCCGTGTATCTTCGCCCGTCAGTTGTGGCAGGCGGGCAAGTTCGGTCGCTTCCTCTATTCCGAGGTCGAATACTACCACCACAACGTCCAGCGCGTCGGCTCGGCCAGGGCCCTCTACAAGGGCAAGCCCACCCCGCGCGGATGGCGCTGGGGCTACCCGCCCATGCTCTATCCAACCCACTCCACCGCCTTCCACGTCGGGGTCACGGCAGAGCGCTTCACCGCGGTCTCGTGTCTGGGTTGGGGCCACGACTCCCCGATGCTCCGCGACAACCCCTACGACAACCCCTACAGCAACCAGGTCGCGCTCTTCAAGTGCAGCGGGGGGAACATCTGTCGGTGCGCGGTCCTGTGGTGGATACAGGCCGGAGGTGAGAGGGCGCAATGGCTCGGCGAGAGGCTCTCGCTCTACATGGCCTCCTCCGGCGGCCAGCCGTTCGCCGTCAAGACCAACCAGAAGGACGTGCCGCGGGCGCTGCCCGACTACCGCAAGATGCTACCCGAGCCGATGCGGGTGGGCAGCGGCCACGGCGGCTCGCACCCATTCCTGACCCACGAATTCGTCGCCGCGCTGGTCGAGGACCGCGAACCGGCGGTGAACCTCTACGAGGCACTGGCCATGACAGTGCCGGGGATCGTGGCGATGGACTCGACGCGTCGGGGCGGCGAGCAACTCAAAATCCCCGGTTTCGACCCCGCTTGAACCCAATTGCCCAGAGGGGCCGTCGGCGGCCCGTCTCCGGGCGGCGGTCGTGGGTCAAGTCTCGGTGAGCGCCATGATGCCGTAGGGCTCGAGGGTGGTCTGGGCGGTTACCGGCTGGTCGGTGAGAAGGTCGGTGTAGGTGGCGCGGCCAAGGTCCACCGTGGCCAGCGCGGGGTTGAAGTTCATCAGGAAGATGTAACGGGCGCGGCCGTCGGTTCGCACTTGGGCAGTGACGCCCTCGGGTAGGTCGGCCTCGATTGCTCGCAGGAGGACGAGTTCGCGGGCGAGGGCACCGTAGAGGTCGTCGAGGAAGCGCTCTTCGTTCCGCGAGGCGATGTAGTAGGCGCGGCCCCTCCCGAAGTGGTTGACCGTGAGGGCCGGGCGCCCGGCGTAGAAGTCGCTCTTGTAGGTGGCCAGGACCTGGGCGCTCTCGGCGTGGATGAGGGCGCACAGCTCGCGGGCCTCGTAGTCGCCCGTGAGGCCGAGGGGGTTGTCGGGGACAGGGGCGACGAAGTTGCGGTCGTGGTCGTAGAGGGCGTCTATTTCCTCGTCCCAGATTCCGAGGACTTTGCGCAGCGGTCCCGGGAATCCGCCCAGGAAGCAAAGGTCGTTTTCGTCGGCGATCCCGCTCCAGTAGGTGGCGACGAGGACGCCGCCGTCGGCGACGAATCGCTCGATCCTCTCGGCGACGCCGGGCCGGACCATGTAGAGCATGGGTGCAACGAGGAGTTTGTAGCGGGAGAAGCCTTGTTCCATGTCGATGACGTCGGTCGGGATTCCGCGTTTCCAGAAGGCGCGGTGGTGGCGTTTGCAGGTTGGGAGGTAGCCCTTGTCGCGGCGCGGTCCCTGGGCGTCTTCGATTGCCCAGGCGTTTTCCCAGTCGTAGATGATGGCGACCTCGGGTCGGACGGTGGTTCCGATGACGGGGTCGAGTTTCCTGAGGGCTTCGCCGACTCGTGCGACATCGCGGAAGACGCGGGTGTTTTCGTGGCCACAATGGTCCACGACGGCGCCGTGGAATTTCTCCGAGCAGCCGCGGCTCTTGCGCCACTGGAAGTACTGGACAGTGTCGGCGCCGTGGGCGACGGCCTGGAGTGACGACAGGAGGTGCATGCCGGGGCGCTTGAGTTTGGCCACCGCCATCCAGTTGGTCATCGAGGGGGTGCTTTCCATGAGCATGAAGGGCTTTCCGCCCTTCAGGGAGCGCATGATGTCGTGGACGAATGCCACCTCGCTGGCGAGTTCGTGGTCGGGGCGCGGGCCGTGCCACCTCGGGTAGCTGTCCCAGGAGACCACGTCGAGGTGGGGGGCCATGCGCCAGTAGTTCAGCCCGGGATAGGTGCCCATGAAGTTGGTGGTGACGGGGATGTCAGGGGTGTGCTGGCGGAGGGGCGCGATCTCGTTGAGCATGAAGTCGGTGGTCTGGTCGGTGACGAAGCGCCGCCAGTCGAGGTCGAGGCCGTGGATACAGGTTTCGCCGATCGGACTGGGAGGTTCGATCTGGGACCAGTCGGTGTAGGTGTGGCTCCAGAAGGCGGTCCACCAGGCGTGGTTGAGGGCGTCGAGGGTTTCGTACTTGCGCTGGAGCCACTGGCGGAATGCCTCGCGGCAGAGGTCGCAGTGGCATTCGCCGCCGTATTCGTTCGAGACGTGCCAGAGCAGGAGCGCGGGATGGTCCTTGTAGCGTTCGGCGAGTTTGGTGTTGATGATTCTGACCTTGTCGCGGTAGATGGGCGATGTGGGGCAGTGGTTGTGGCGGCGGCCGTGGAGGTTGCGATGGCGGTCGGGTCGGACGCGCAGGACTTCGGGGTACTTGAACGACATCCAAGCCGGCCTTGCGCCGCTGGGGGTGGCGAGGACGGCGTAGGCGTCGTTCTCGGCGAGGAGGTCCATGATGCGGTCGAGCCAGGAGAAGTCGAAGCGGCCTTCTTCGGGCTCGAGGCGCGCCCATGCGAAGATGCCGACGGACATGGCGTTGCAGCCGGCGAGTTTCATCAGCCGCATGTCTTTTTCCCACACCTCGGGCGGCCACTGGTCGGGGTTGTAGTCGCCCCCGTGGAGGAAGTGGGGACAGCGGGGGTTGATGGGCGGGTAGCGCTCTGGCATCGGGGGGCTCCTAGGTTGGCCGGGTGTGGCCGCGGCGCTGGTAGTCTTCGAGCAGCGCGGTGAGTTCTTCGACTATCTGGGGCCTGTCGGCCCAGAGGTTTCGGCTTTCGGTGGGGTCCTCTTCGAGGTTGTAGAGTTGGCCTTTCGGGCCGTCGGGTTCGGGTTCGAGGCGACGTGGCTCGGAGAAGCCATGGGAGCCGAGGCCCATGATGAGTTTCCAGGGGCCTTTGCGAATGGCGAAGGTGCCGTCAATGGAATGATGGACGATTGTCTCCCGGAGGGGCTTGTCGGTGGCCTGGCCGAGGAGTGCGGGCAGGAAGTTGAAACTGTCCTCGGCGGCGCCCTCGGGGAGGTCGGTGCCGAGGATTGCGGCGCAGGTGGCCATGAGGTCGCCGAGACAGATCGTCTGATCGCAGGTGGTGCCGGGCGTGATCTTGCCCGGCCATCGGGCGATGAACGGCTCGCGGTGGCCGCCTTCCCAGATGTCGGCTTTCTGGCCGCGCCAGGGGCCGCAGGAGCGGTGGCCGTAGTCGTTGCCGTCGTAGCAGGTCAGGCGCGCGCCATTGTCGCTGGTCAGGAAGAGCAGGGTGTCGTCGGCGATGCCGAGGCGCTGAAGGGCCGAGTCGACCTCCCCGAGCATCCAGTCCACGACGCAGACCATGTCGCCTCTCGGCCCGGCCTGGCTGGCTCCCTTTGCGAACTCGGGCGGGACGCATGGCCTGTGGGGCGCCGAGGGGGTGAGGTAGAGGAAAAATGGGTCTTCGGGCCTTCGGGCGACGTGGCTCTCGATAAACTCGACGGCTCGCTGCGCGAAGGTCACGTCCACGAGGTCGTCGCGCCAGCCCGGGGTCATCAGGCCCTTGCGTTGTTGGGGGTTGTAGGCGTCCTTTTCGCGGTCGGGGATGCCGAAGGTGTGGTCGTTTTCGATGAAGCAGTAGGGGGGCATGTCGAGGGAGCCGGAGATGCCGAAGAAGAACTCGAAGCCCAGGACGAGCGGGCCGCCGGTCAATGGGCGAGAGTAGTCAATGTTGAAGCCGTCGCCCCAGGGTTCTGATTCGCCGTCGCGACACTGCCAGCCGAGGCCCAGGTGCCACTTGCCCACTGCGGCGGTGGCGTAGCCCGCCTTCTTGAGCATCGAGGCCACGGTGAGGCGTTCCGGCTCGATCAGAGGTGGAGAGAAGCCGCCGAAGAC